>NZ_JBEYVJ010000249.1:0-10772 GCF_040643935.1 Kitasatospora sp. NPDC047058
CTGGTGGACGACGCCGAGTTCATCCGTGCCGACGTCGAGGGCATCGCGCCCGGCGTCACGGTGGTGGTGGTCAGCGCCGAGACCGGCGAGGGGGTGGACGTGCTGCGCGCCTGCACGCCCGGCACCACCGCCGTGATCGGCCAGTCCGGCGTCGGCAAGTCCACCCTGACCAACGTGCTGGCCGGCACCGACGTCATGGCCGTCCAGCAGGCCCGCGCGGTCGACCAGAAGGGCCGCCACACCACGACCACCCGCGAGCTGATCCCGCTGCCCGGCGGCGGCGTGCTGATCGACACCCCCGGTCTGCGCGAGGTCGGCCTCTACGGCGGGGAGGGCGTGGCGATGGCCTTCGCCGACATCGAGGAGCTGGCCACGGACTGCCGCTTCCACGACTGCAACCACCACACCGAGCCCGGCTGCGCCGTCCGGGCCGCCCTGGCCGACGGCACGCTCCCGGAGCGCCGGTGGGAGAGCTACCGCAAGCTCCAGCGTGAGAGCGAGTGGATCGCCTCCCGCTCGGACGCCCGGCTGGCCTCGGCCCGGGTGAAGAAGTGGAAGACCATCACCAAGGAGATGCGCGCGGTGGGAGGGACCGTGAAGTGGTGACCTCACCCGAGTCGTGACGGCGGGCCGTCGGCCGGGCCGGGCCGGATGACCCGCCCGGTCCGGCTGGCGGCTGGCGCGGAACGGCTCAGGGCGCGGCTCAGGGCTGGAACGGCTCAGGGCACGGAACGGCTTAGGGCGCGGCACGGCTCAGCGCAGGTCGGCGATCAGGCGGAAGCGCTCCATGACCACCGGCGTGGTGTCGTCCACGGTGAAGTCCGGGTCGCCGAGGGCGGCACGCATCTCCGCGCTGTGCCAGAAGCCCTCGTGGGTGGCGCGCCACTCGGCCACGCTCGTGTACCCCTCGCCCTCGTCCAGGGCGTGCCGGAGGTCGACCTCGGCGAGCCGGACCACCCGGACGTCCGTGGTCTCGGTCACCGCGACCGGCCGGCCGTCGGAGTCGATCACCACCCGGTGGTCGTTCACCTGCGGCAGCGGGTCGCCCGCGTGCTCGTAGTCGGCGAGGAGCCCGGTGGTGCTGGTCTTGGCGCCGCTCAGGACGGCCGCGACGAGCTGGTCCCGCAACGGTCCGGGGAAGGCGAACTCCTCCAGCGGGAGGGCGGCGACCCGGGGGTCGTCGGGGCCGGTGTAGGGCTGCTCGCTCATGGGGGCTCCAGACGGACGGCGGGCGGGGCGGCGCCGTCAGCGTAGCCGCCGGGTGGGGGCGGCGGCGCGCGGTTTTCCGGCCCCGGCGCGGGCCCGGGACGGCCCCGTCCGGCCCCGGATTCCGGGCTCGGCCGTGCTCGACCCGACGCCCAGCCGGCCTCGACCCGGCCCCGGGTGCCCGTCCGGCCGGCGCCGTTCCGGCCCTCCACGCCCATGTCCGATAACCGCCAGTCGACCGGCCGCCGGTGCCGCAGACTGGACAGCGTGATCGACGACGACATCCGGTACCGAGCCGTGGACAGCCGCGACGCCCGCTTCGACGGCGTGTTCTTCACGGCCGTCACCTCGACCGGCATCTACTGCCGACCGAGCTGCCCCGCCGTGACCCCCAAGCGTGCCAACTGCACCTTCTACCCCAGCGCCGCCGCCGCCCAGGGCGCCGGGTTCCGCGCCTGCCGCCGTTGCCGGCCCGACTCGGTGCCCGGCTCGCCGGAGTGGAACCACCGCGCCGACCTGGTCGGCCGCGCGATGCGGCTGATCGGTGACGGCGTGGTCGACCGCGAGGGCGTCGCCGGCCTCGCCCAGCGCCTCGGCTACAGCTCCCGCCAGCTCCAGCGCCAGCTCACCGCCGAACTCGGCGCCGGGCCGATCGCACTGGCCCGCGCCCGCCGCGCGCAGACCGCCCGGCTGCTGCTCCAGACCACCGAGCTGCCGGTCACCGAGATCGCCTTCGCGGCCGGCTTCGCCTCCGTCCGGCAGTTCAACGACACCGTCCGCGAGGTCTACGACCGCACCCCCAGCGGGCTGCGCGCCGAGGTCACCGCCGGTCGGCGCACGGCCACCCCGGCCGGCGGCCTCACGCTGCGGCTCGCCTACCGCGGTGCGTTCGACAGCGACCACCTGATCGACTTCCTGGCGCTGCGCGCCGTCCCCGGCGTGGAGGAGGTCGTCCCCGGCGCACGCCCCGGCGTCCGCACCTACCGCCGCACCCTCGGCCTCCCGTACGGGCACGGCATCGCCGAGGTCGACGGGCTCGCGCCGGAGGACCCGCGCACCCGCGGCTGGCTGGACTGCCGGCTCTACCTCGCCGACCTGCGCGACCTGCCGACCGCCGTCCAACGGCTGCGGATCCTCTTCGACCTGGACGCCGACCCGGACGCGGTGGACGAGCAGCTCGGCGCCGACCCGCTGCTCGGCGCGCTGGTCCGGGCCCGCCCCGGCCTGCGCTCGCCCGGCCACGTCGACCCGCAGGAGCTGGCCGTCCGCGCGGTGCTCGGCCAGCAGGTCACCGTCGGCGCCGCCCGCACCCTGGCCGGGCGGCTCGCCGCGAAGTACGGCGCCGCGCTGCCCGAGCCCAGCGGCGGGCTGCGGCTGCTGTTCCCGTCGGCTGCCGCCCTGGCGGTGGCCGACCCCGAGGACTTCGCGATGCCCGCCGCCCGTCGCCGGGCGCTCACCGGCCTGTGTGCCGCGCTCGCCGAGGGCATCGTCCGGCTCGACGGCGGCGTCGACCGGGAGGAGGCGGCCGCCCGGCTGCTCGCCCTGCCCGGGATCGGCCCGTGGACCGTCGGCTACCTGAGGATGCGGGCGCTCGCCGACCCGGACGTCTTCCTCCCGAGCGACGTCGGCATCCGCCACGGCCTCACCCGGCTCGGCGCCCCGGGCGACCCGAAGTCCGCGGCCCGCGCGGCCGAGGCCTGGGCCCCCTGGCGCTCCTACGCCGTCCACCGGCTGTGGGCCGCCCCCGCGAACGACCAGGGCGGCGCCGACCAGAGCAGTGCCGAACAGGACAGCGCCGACCAGAGCAGCGCCGACCAGAGCAACACCGGAACGGAGAAGCAGGACGCATGAGCACCACCGTCTTCACCCACATGGAAAGTCCGTTCGGACGGCTGCTGCTCAGCGGTGTCCGCCCGCCGGACGGGGGACCGGCCGCGCTGGCCACCGTCACCGCGCCCGGCCAGAAGTACGCGCTCGCCGAGCCGGCCGACGACTGGGTCCACGATCCGGAGGCGCTGGCCGAGCCGGTCGCCCAGCTCACCGCGTACTTCGCCGGGGAGCGCACCGCCTTCGACCTCCCGCTCGCCCCGGTCGGCACCGAGTTCCGGCAGAAGATCTGGGCCGCCCTCGACGACATCCCCTACGGCGAGACGGTCACCTACGGACAGCTCGCCGCCCTCGCGGGCGCCTCCCCGAACGCCGTCCGCGCGGTCGGCGGCGCGGTCGGCGCCAACCCCCTCCTCATCGTCCGCCCCTGCCACCGTGTCATGGGTGCCAACGGCACCCTCACCGGCTTCGCCGCCGGCGTGGACCGCAAGCGCTGGCTCCTGGACCTGGAGAGCGGCGCACTGTTCTGAGCGGGCGCGGGTCGGTGGCAGCGGCCACGGCGACAGGGGATCACGAGCCGAAGCCCTCCATGTGCCGGTCGAGATCGGCCAGGACGCGCCGGCCACCGCCGCTGATCACCGGCATGTCAGCTCGTCACCCATCGGGTCGGTGCGGAAGGGGTACGACAGGTCGACGCGCCAGTTGTTGCTGCGCATGGGGCGGCCGGGCGGGAACTCGAAGTCGGTCTCGCCCAGGAGGGTGAAGCCGGCCTTGCGGCAGACGGCGTTGGAGGCGGGGTGGTCGACGGACGGGAAGGCGTGCAGGTACCGGTGGCGGGCTCCGCTGCGGGCGGCGGCGACGGCGGCCCGGGTGGCGAGGGCGGCGATGCCGCGGCCCTGGTGCGGCGGGAGGACGTTCCAGCCCATCTCGTACACGGTCCCGCCCTGCCAGCTGCGGGCGGCGTAGCCGACGGTGCCGACGGGTTCGGCCTCGCCGACCAGCACGATGCGGAACATGCAGCCGAGGCCCGAGGGGACGAAGTCCAGGTAGCGGCCGTGGCGGACGAGGAGCTGCTCCTCGGTCTCCGGGCCGCCGACGTGCTTCTTCATCTCCGGCGTGTTGACCCGGCGCAGTAGCGCGAGGTCGGCGTCGGTCCAGGGTTCGAGGCGGATTCGAGCGGCGTCCATGCCGGGAACGCTAGCGCCGGCGCGGACCCGTCGGCACCGGGTTATTCGGGGGCGGGCGGCTCGGCCAGTGCGCGGGCGAGCCGGTCGAGGGCGGGGAGCGCCTGCATGACGGCCTCGCGGTCGGTGGCGGAGAGGGTGTCGAGCGCCGTCGCGATGCGGCGTTCGTGGGCCTGCTGCCAGTCGTCCAGCTGGCGCCGGCCGGCCGGGGTGAGGGCGATGCGGGCGGTGCGGCGGTCGCCGGGGTCGGCCTGGCGGTCGACGAAGCCGGCCTCCAGGAGCTTGCCGATCAGGCCGCTGACGGTGTTGGGGGCGAGCCGCTGGCGGGCGGCCAGCTCGCCGACCCGGAGCGGGGCGGCGGCGAGCGTCTGGAGGAGTTCGACCTGCGCCATCGGCAGGGACTCCCAGGGGTAGTCGGTGCGGATGCTGCTGCGCAGGGCGCGGCGCAGCCGGGTGACCACGTCGGTCAGCCGCCGGGCGCGCTCGATCGCCGGCGGCGCGAGGTCGGCGGGCGCGGGGTCGGCCGGTGCGGGGCCGGCCGGCGCAGGGCCCGGACGCTCCGCGGCCGCGCGCGGGGGTTCGGCGGCGGGGTCGGGAACGGGCGGTGTCGGCGACATGGCCGACAGCGTATCGCCTGGTGGCGGCCGTCCCGGGGCCCGCTCCGGCGGCCGGGGCCGCCCACCCGTCCCGGGCCGCCCACCCGCTCCGGTCGCACACCGACAAGATCGCACAGCGAACATATCTGCATCAGATATATTTCGCCCTATGAACACGCCCGCCCTCGCCGCCCGGCTGCTCACCGAGCGACCCCGGCCGCGCGGCATCGCCGGGTGGCGGCACGCCCACTGGCTGGCCGTCGGCACCGTCTGCCTCGGGGCGTTCCTCGGGCAGCTGACCGCCAGCGTCACCGCCCTCGTCTTCCCCGCGCTCGGCCGGCACTTCGGGGCGGGCTTCGCCGCCGTCGAGTGGGTCGCACTGGCCTACCTGCTGGTGCTGGTCGCCCTGCTGGCGCCGGTCGGCCGGCTCTCCGACCTGGTCGGCCGCAAGACCATGTACATCGGCGGCTTCGCCGTCTTCGCGCTGGCCTCGCTCGGCGCCGGCTTGGCCGGCAGCCTCGGGGTCCTGGTGGCCTGCCGGGCCGTCCAGGCGGTCGGCGGCGCGATGATGCAGGCCAACAGCGTAGCCCTGGTCGCCCGCGGCGTCCCCGGACACGCGATGCGGCGGGCGCTGGGCATCCAGGCCGCCGCCCAGGGGCTCGGCCTGGCGCTCGGCCCCAGCCTCGGCGGGCTGCTGGTGGAGCACGCCTCCTGGCGCTGGGTGTTCTGGATCAACGTGCCGATCGGTGTCCTGGGCATCCTGGCCGGCTGGTTCCTGCTGCCCTGCACCCGCACCGGGGCTCCGCCGGCCCGCAAGGAGGAGGGCCGCTTCGACCTGCCCGGCCTGCTGCTGCTCACCGGCGCGACCACCGCGCTGCTGCTCGCCCTCTCCACCGCGTCCGGCCTGCCGCTGCCGGGCTGGGCGGTGGCCGCGCTGCCGGCGGCCTCGCTGGTCCTCTCGCTCGGCCTGGTCCGCCGGGAACGGCGGGCGAGCCGGCCGATCCTGGCCCCCGGGCTGGTCAACACCCCCGGTGTGCGGCCGGGGCTGGTGGTCTCGCTGAGCGGCTACCTGCTGCTGTTCTGCCCGCTGGTGCTGGGCCCGGTGCTGTTCGCCGCGGCCGGTGTCCCGGTCGCCCGGGCCGGGCTGCTGATCACGCTGCTCCCGGCCGCGTTCGCGCTCGCCGCGACGGCCGGTGGCGGCCTGCTGCCGCGGGGCTGGTCGGACGTCGCCCGCTGCCGCGCCGGTGCGGCCCTCGCGGGCGCCGGGCTGCTGCTGTTCGCGGTGCTGCCGGCGGGCGCGCCGTCGTCGGGCCTGCTGCTGCCGGCCGTCCCCCTGGTGCTCACCGGCTGGGGGCTGGGACTGCTGCTGCCCGCCAACAACGCGCTGGTGATGCGGGCGATCCCGGCGGAGTGCTCGGCGGTCGGCGGCGGCATGGTGAACATGGCCCGCAGTCTCGGCACGGCCCTCGGCACCGCGCTGCCCGTCCTCGGCGTCCACCTGGCGGGCCCGGCGGCCGGCGGCCGGGCGGTGCTGTGCGCGCTCGCCGCCGTCGCCGTGCTGGCCGTGGCGCTGAGCCGCCCGGCCGGCGGCCGGGCCCGCCGGGAAGCGCCGGGCGTGGCCTAGCCGGTCTGGACGTCGGCCGTGTGCAGGGTGTCCTGCGCCCGGTTCAGCCCCCGGACCACCAGCGTCTCGACGGCCGTCGCGCAGCGGTCCAGCAGCACCGGGAGTTCGGCCTGCTCGGCGGCGGAGAACTCCTGGAGGACGAAGTTCCCGATCGTCTGCCCCTTCGGCGGACGCCCGATGCCGAAGCGGAGCCGGACGTAGTCGCGCGTGCCGAGCGCCTTGGTCACCGAGCGGGGGCCGTTGTGGCCGCCCGGCCCGCCGCCGCGCTTCAGCCGGCCGGCGCCGAACGGGAAGTCCAGGTCGTCCTGGACCACGAGCAGCCGGTCGGCCGGGACGCCGTACCGGCGCAGCAGGCCGGCGACCGGGCGGCCGGACAGGTTGATGAACCACTGCGGCTTCGCCAGCACCACCCGCCGTCCGTCGACCTCGATCTCGGCGACCGTGGCGCCGAGGCCGCGCAGCCGGAAGCGCGCGTCGTGCCGCCGGGCCAGCCGGTCGACCACCAGGAAGCCGGCGTTGTGCCGGGTGCGCCGGAACCAGGGGCCGGGATTGCCCAGGCCGGCCACCACCCAGGTGCTGCCGGGCGGCACGGGCCCGGGCCTCGTCCGCCCGGTCGGGGTCGGTGCGGCGGTCATCGGTCGGTGCCTCCTGGAGAAGTGCGGCCGGCCGGGGTGCGGCCGGACGGTGAGGCCGTCCGGTCGCACCCCGGCCGGGGCGGGGTCCGTGCGTCAGGCGGGGACGCCGGGGGCGGCGCCGCGCTCCTTGAGCATGTCGGTGATCAGCTGGATCTCCGAGGTCTGCCCGACCACCATCGACTGGGCGAGCCGCTTCTCGGTCTCGTTCTTCGCCAGGTCGACGTAGCCCTGGGCCATCTCCACCCCGCCCTTGTGGTGCTCCAGCATCAGCTGCAGGTAGTACACCTCGGCCTCGCGCCCGCCGAGCGAACGCAGCTTGGCGAGCTGGGCGTTGGTGGCCATGCCGGGCATCAGCGAGCCGTCGTGCGCCTCGTAGGTGTGATTCATCCTCATCCACACCATCGGCTTGGCCGGCGAGTGCTGCGGCAGTCCCCACTGGTCGAGCCAGCCCATCATCATCCCGCGCTGGTTGGCCTGGGTGTTGATGATGTCGAAGGCGAGGGTGCGGACCGGCTCGTCGGCCGTCCGGTCCCGGACGATGAACGAGAGGTCGACGGCCTGCTGGTGGTGGGTCGCCATGTCGCGGGCGAACCCGGCCTCGGGCGAGTCGTCCGCCGGCGCGGTGAGTGCGGAGGAGGAACCCGAGGCGGACGTCCCGCTCGCCACCAGGGCGGGTACCCCGAGCGCGAGGGCGAGCGCGGCGGCCAGCGCGGCCGGCCACCACAGCCGCCGGCGGGAGGCCGCCCGCGGCGCGTCGCCGTCCTCGCCGGGTGTCACCCCGTCGGGGGTCACATCTGCCCCATGGTGCAGGAGGCGCCGGGCTCCTGGGTCTGCTTGCCCTGCACGTACTTGGTGAAGAACTCGTTCACCCGCGGGTCGTTGGCGCTGTCCACGACCAGCTGGGTGCTCCACGCGCTGAGCGTGATGGTGCCCTTCTCGTCCGGGTACGGGCTCATCAGCGAGTACGGGGTGGCCTTCACCTTGTCGGAGAGGGCCTTGATGTCGTCCGGGGTGGCCTTGCCGTTGTAGGTCACCCAGACCGCGCCGTGCTCCAGCGAGTGGACGGCGCGCTCGTTCTCGACCGGCTGGTCGTAGACGTGGCCCATGCAGTCCAGCCAGATCGCGTTGTGGTCGCCGCCGACCGGCGGGATCATCGGGTAGTTGACCTTCTCCTTGACGTGGTTGCGGCTGAGGTCGCCGAAGGTCTGCACGCCGTCGATCGGCGCGCTGGCGGCGACCTCCTTGGCCTTCTTGTCCTTGTTGGCGTCGACCACGATCCAGGTGCTGGTGGCGATCGCGGCGATCACCAGGACGCCGACCGCCACCCCGGCGAAGATCTTGTTGCGGCGGTCGCGGCGCTGCTCGGCGGCGCGGAGCTCGGCGATCCGGGCACGGCGGTCGGGCGTGCCCTGCCTGCCGCCGGACTTGTTGGACTGCTTGGAGGCGGAACCCATGTGGTGTCCTTGTCCCCGCCGCGCGGTGGGCGCGGCGGTCTGAAGAGGGGGTGGAGGGGCGGATCCGTCGGCCGTGCCCTCCCGCCGTCCGTCCGGGCGGGCGGGGAGGTCGGACCGGCGGCGGGTTCCGCTCAGGACCGGTGGACTTGGAGCTCGTGCAGATCGGGTGCCGGGTGCGGACCGTCCAGCAGCCCGCGCGGCACCACCCGGGGCGGGGCCTCGGGAGTTTCCGGGCGGGGGGTCACGGCCGGCTGGGGCTGCGGCGGCGGGTTCGGCAGCTGGGCGTCCTGGCCACAGGACGGGTGGCCGGAGCAGCCGTTGTCGCGGTGCGGCGGCTCGCCGTCGACCGAGCACCACGTCCGGTGCCGCGGCTCGTCCAGGTGGCGGGCCGGGCGGGCGGCGGCCGGCGGACCGGGCGTCTTCGCCGTCCCGGCCGCGGCCGGGACCCCGCCTGCGGTCACCGCGGCGGCGGACGGCCCGGCGAGGGGGGTGGCCGGGGTGGCCGCGGGCGCGGCGGACCGCTCGGCCGAGACCGCCTGGGCCTGGCCCGCGCACGGGAGCGCCGTCAGCAGTCCGACCAGCAGCAGGACCCACAGCACACCGGCCGGGCGGCCCGCGGGTACGGCCCTCCCCGGTCGGGGCGATAGGGGGGCCGACGCGGTCATGCGCACATTTAATCAGCCGAACGAGTGAAGCGATGCCCCTCCTCGGCCCCCATTTTCGGCGCCGGAAGGGACCGAACACCCCGTAAACGCCCTGCTCGGGGCAGTTCCGGCAAGCACGGACGGAACGGAACCGGAACACCGGGCAAAGCCGGTGATCGGGATCATCCGATCAGTTCACGGTTTGTCGCCGAAACCCGGACACCGTCGTTGCTCCTTGGAGACAATGACGTCGAGCCCGGCCCCGCCGGGGGCGGCGCGCACACGGAGCGACCAGGAGCCGCCAGATGAGCACACAGGGTGCACCCGCCCAGCAGCACCGGCCGGAGGACGGCTGGTGGGACACGGTCTACGCAGGACCGGCGGGCACCCTTCCCGACACCCCGGACGCGGCGCCCGGGGGCGGGAGCGTCGACGACTGGTTCGAGACGGCGGCCGGGATGATCGGGCGGCAGCGGACGGACGAGGCGGGCGCGGAGCCGGAGCCGGACCCGGTGCCGGTGCCGGACCCGGTGGCGGCCGGGACGGCGGTGGAGGCGGCGGAGCCGGGGCCCGAGCCCCAGCCGGAGCCCCGGCCGGAGCCCGAGCCGTGCCTCGAACCCGAGCTCGGACCCGGCCCGGAGCCGGCGGCGGGAGCGGGAGCGGCGGCCGCGGGCGGGGACGCGGTGCTGGAACGGGACAGCATCGACGACTGGTTCGACACGGCGGTCGGCGTCATCGGGCAGCAGCGCTCCGCGGACGAGACCCACCGGTTCCCGGCCCCGGCCTGGGCGGCCGAGGCGCCGGAGGAACAGCCGGAGGCGGCGACGGTACCGCAGCCGGGGCCGCAGCCGGAAGCGGAACGTGAGGTGCGGCCGGAGCCGGCACCCGAGGCGGCGCCCGTGCTCCGGAAGACACCGTCGCCCGCGCCTGAGCCCGAGCCCGAGCCCGAACCGGAAGCGGCTGCCGAGCCGGTGCCCGCCGCTGGGCTCGTCCCCGCCCCGGAAGCCCTGGAGGCAGACCCCGAGCCCGCCGCCCCCGCGGTGCGGCCGGGCGCGCGGTCGGTGCTCGCCGACGAGGCGCCCGCCGTGCCGCACGTCGGCGTGCGCCCGCCCACGTACGGGCCCGAGCCGACCGCGGTGCCCGAGGCGGACCCGGGCGCCCTGGGTGCCGTCGTGCCGGACACCGTCCTGGAGGGGGCCCAGTACGCCTCCGCCATCCTGCGCGCCGTCTCCGTCCGCGGCGACTCCGCCCGCTACCGCGGCGAGCCCCGCCGCGACACGCTGCTGGTGACCCGGTTCGGCGAAGGATCCGACGGCCTGCTGCTCGCCGCGCTCGGCGGCTTCGACCGGACCGCCGCGGCCGAGCCGGTCGCCGCCGAGGCCGTCGCCACCGCCGGTGCCGAGGCCTGCCGCCAACTCGCCGCCGCGATCGGCCGCAGCCGGGCCGGCCTCGCCGCCGACCTCCGCGCCGGCGCGCGCGACCGCCTCCGCTACGGCCTGCAGCGGCTTGCCACCAGCGCGGCCGCCCCGCTGCGCGCCCTCGCGCCCGAGCCGGAGGGCGCGGACGCGGTGGGCCGGCCCGGCCCCCCCGCGCCCCCCCCCC
>NZ_JBEYVJ010000250.1:0-10734 GCF_040643935.1 Kitasatospora sp. NPDC047058
GAGGAGGCGCGGGCGGCGCGGGCCGGCGCGGCCCCGGTGCACCGGGCGGGCCGGGTGCCCGGGCGCGGCAGCGGGGCCGTTCGCGCGGCGCGCCGCCGCCGCTGCCGGTGGCCGTCGCGCTGGCCGTCCGGGCGGCCGACTTCGCCGGGCTGGCCCGCCACGGCCTGTTCGGCCGGCTCGCCTTCCGGGAGTACCTGCGCCGGACGGAGTCCCAGCTCAGGGCCCTGTGTGCGGAGGGGGTGGAGGTGCACCTGCGGGTGCTCGAACCGGCCGACTACGAGGACTACTGCAAGGCCTACGGCTTCGATCCGGCGGGCGCGGCCGCGCGGGTCGCGTTCGCGGCCGACCCGGAGCTGGCCGGCGAGCCCTTCGTCTACGCGGGCGAGCGGCTGGCCGGGCTGCTGCCGCTGCTGGCCGACGACCACCGGGCCCGGGTGCGGATCACCATCGCCTGCGGCGTGCTGCTGACGGCGGTCGGGGAGGGCCCGGCCGGGCAACCCCGGCTGGTCGCGGTCATGCGGTACGTCACCGCGGTCTACCTGGCGCTGGCCGAGGGCGCCGGCGAGGGGCGCCACCTGCTGACCCTGCGCTGCCACGGGCCGGAGGACGGCGAGGAGCTCACCGCCGCGGCCGAGGTTCGGAGCGTGGCCGGCCGGCTGTCCGACGGCGGCCGGGAGACGGAGGCGTTCTGCGTCACGCTGGCGGCGGGCGCGGCCGCCGGCGGCGCGGGCGCGCTGCTGCTGCACGGCGACCCCGCGGTGCCGGGCGGCCAGGTGGTGCGCGGCTGGGCGCTGGCGGACGGACGGCTGCGGCCGATGTCCGGCCGGGAGGTGTCCGACGCGCTCGCCGACGACGCCGGCCGGGGCCTGCCCTTCCCGCCGGGTGCCGTCCCGCGGCCGGGGTTCGTCCTGCCGGACCTCCCGGAGCCGGAGGGGGGCGGGCCCCTGGGCTGACCAGGTGCTTCAGGCCCCCGTGTCCACCATGCGGCGCTGGGGACTGTTCATCGACCGCCTGTTCGGGGAAGATTTCGGGGAAGATCAACAGCAGAGGCCGGCGGTGCCCCACGCCGCCGTCTCCGCCGCTCCGCCCTGAACCGCGCACCGCAGGTCCTCCCCGCGCACCGCCGGTCCGGCGAGCCCGACACCGAAAGGGGGGACGCATGAGCCGGATCGAGTACAGCGCGGAGATCGCCGAGCTGCTCGGCAAGGTGCGACGGCGTCCCACCGCGGGCTGGCCGTGGCGACCCGGCGAGCACGTGCCCGCCGGGCTGCCGGTGAAGCAGTCCTGGGGCTGGCTGTTCGCGCCCGACGGCCGGGTGCTGACCCTGGTCAACCCCCGGGACGGCATCGTCTCGCTGCCCGGCGGCTCGCTGGAGCCCGAGGACGAGGGCGACCCGGGGTCCGCCCTGGCCCGCGAGGCGGCCGAGGAGGCCCAGGCGCTGATCGGCACGCCGCACTACCTCGGCTACCTCTACGACCGGGTGGGTTCGGCGAACGGCGGCCACGAGTGCGCTCGGGTCCGGATGGCCGCGGCGCTGCGGGCCGTCGGCCCCAGCGCACCGGACCCGGCCTCCGGGCGGCACTACCGGCGGCTGCTGGTCGCGCCCGGCCTCGCGGTCGAGCTGCTCGGCTGGGGCGCGCCCGGCCTGCGGCAGGCGCGCGCGGCGGTGGCGGCCGGCGTCCTCCGGCTCGGCGTGCCCGCCGCCGCCAACGAGACCATCGAGGAACTCCCGGTCGAAGGCTGCGAAGTCTTCCCCGGCCCGGTCCACCCCGGCGCCGGCCTCCCGGGCGGTGCGCCCGGCGCTGTCTCCGGCCATACGCCCGGCCATACGCCCGGCCATACGCCCGGCCATACGCCCGGTCATAGGCCCGGCCGTACGCCCGGCCGGGTGCCCGGCGGTACGCCGGGCGAGTGAGGCGCGTGGGCGCAGCCGGCCGCGCCGCCGGCGCCTGACCAGCGCACATTCCACCGCCCGCAGGGCAGTTCACCCCGCAGTTGTCAGACCGACCGTCAATTGTCTTGGCATGACCGCTTCCCGTGATACCTACTGCCTGGTATCACATCTGTGACGCACGTCACTCGTTGGAGGTGTCATGCTGCGCCCCACCCGCTCCATGTCCGTGGCCGCCCTCGCGGCCCTCCTGACCCTGGCCCCCATCGTCACCGCCTCGCCCGCCCATGCGGCCGGCGTCAACTACGCCGCCCTGGGCGACTCCTACGCCTCCGGCCTCGGTGCCGGCAGCTACACGAGCGAGAGCGGCAGTTGCAAGCGGAGCACCAACGCCTACGCCTACCTCTGGAAGAACGCCCACGCCCCGTCGTCCTTCTCCTTCGTCGCCTGCTCCGGTGCGAGAACCGGTGACGTGCTCAACAACCAGCTCTCGGTGCTGAACTCCGGTACCACGCTCGTCTCCATCAGCATCGGCGGCAACGACGCGGGCTTCGCCAGCACCATGCAGACCTGCGTGCTGGACTCCGAGAGCGCCTGCCTCAACGCCGTCGCCACCGCGAAGAACTACGCCAACAACACCCTGCCCGGCCAGCTCGACCAGGTGTACGCGGCGATCCACGCCAAGGCCCCCAACGCCCGCGTGGTCGTGCTGGGCTACCCCCACCTCTACAAGATCGGCGGCAGCTGCATCTTCGGCATCGGCGACACCAAGCGCTCGGCCATCAACAGCGCGGCCGACGTCCTGGACGGCGTCATCGCCAAGCGTGCCGCCAATGCGGGCTTCGCCTTCGGCGACGTCCGCAGCATCTTCACCGAGCACGAGATCTGCGGCTCCAGCACCACCTGGCTGAACAGCACCACCCTGCCCATCGAGGAGAGCTACCACCCGAAGGCCTCCGGCCAGTCGGGCGGCTACCTCCCGGTGTTCTCCGCGCAGGCGTAGCCCCGCCGGCGCCGGCCCGCCCGGCGCCGGGTGCCCGCCGGTCCCCGCGCTGCGTTCGCGGCGGGGGGACCGGCGGGTGCGGCGTTCCACCGCGGCGGCGCCCTGCCGCGGGGCGTCCTGGCGCCGGGCGGTGCTACCGCCGGGGCGGGAACGGGATGCCGGCGAGCACCGGCAGCAGCTCCCGCTCCTCGTGGGCGAGATGGGCCTCCAGCTCGGCCGAGAGCCGGGCCAGCTCGGACCGGAACCGTTCCGGCTCGGCGACCGGGATGCCGGTGAGCAGCCCGGCCAGCTCGTCCTTGATCCGGCCGATCGCGCGGTGCTGCCCGCCCAGCCGTTCGAGCGTCTCCCGCAGGTGCGGGTGACTGCGGGCCAGGGCCGGGAAGATCGCGGCGTCCTCACCGGTGTGATGATGTGTCAGCCCCTCGCAGAGCGCGAGGCAGTGCCGGCGGATCTGCAGTCCGAGGCCCGGCGCCCGGCCGTCGCCGGCCGGCCCGGCGGCGAAGTGCGCCTCGGTCTCCGCCCGGACGTGCCGCAGTTGGGCGCGCAGCCAGGTGTGCACCTCCAGCAGCTTGTCCGCGAGGCTGGTCACCACGCGCGGCTCGGCCTCGGGCCGCGTCAGGACCACCACCGGCAGCAGGCGCGTGGTGTGGGCCTGGTAGTCGCCGTAGCCGGGGGCCACCCGCACCACGGCCTCGAACAGCCGGTCCCGCCGGGCGCCCTCGGCCGGCACCGCGACCGCCTCGAACACCTCCGTTCCGAGCTCCACCCGCACCACCGGCCGGGCGAGCAGATTGCGGTACCACTGCGGGTGGTCGGGTGCCCCGGCCGCCGAGGCGACCACCAGCAGCAGGCCCTCGGCGCGCACGTAGCCGAGCGGCACGGTGTGGTCGCGCCCGGACCGGGCGCCGGCGGTGGTCAGCAGGAGCAGGTCCCCGCCCGCGAACGGGCCGCCGACCCGTCCGGCGTTGGCACGGAACTCGTCAATGATCGTCTGGTTGAAGGACATGGGCATACGCCTGTGGGGTTCTCCGGACACATGGGGAGTGGAGGCCGCGGCGGCGCACCGCTTCCGGCGCTGCAGGCATCAGGACGACGCGAGCGCGCGGGCACCGCCGCGGCCGCTGACGTCAGACAAGGGGAGCGGAGTGGTTGCTCATCGCGCATCGTCCCTCTGGGAAAGGTGCTCGCCCGGCTGCCGGCCGGCCCACTTCTCTTTGGCCGGCGCCACGCTGCACGCCTGACATGACAGCATCCGTCCGGGCCGCGTGTCAACGAGCAGGATCACCGGAAAACGGGTGGCCGGCGGTGCGGAGGTGACGAATGATCACGCTGTGGAACGCATCGTGGACCTGGACGACGCGGCCGCCGAGCTGACCGCACGGCTTGGCCGGTGGCGGGCCGTCGGCCTGGTGGCCGGTCCCGTCACCTGGCGGGACGGGCTTGCCCCGTGGCCGCAGCCGATCGAGACGGACCGGGCCCGGGTCACGGACCCGGACTCGGTCGGCATCCAGCTCGACGGACCGGAGGAGTCCGTCCTGCTGGTGGTCCTCTGGCGGGGCGGCTGGGCGGACGTGGACTGCCTGGTCGGCGACGAGGTCGCGGCGCTCCCGGCGCAGGGCATCACCTCGGCCGCGGTGTTCGGCGAACGGCTCGACGGGTGGGTGCAGCAGGTCTTCGGGCGGCTCTGGGTCTGTCTTCGAACCCCCGCCCGTCCGGGCGCGCGGAGGGCCGGGCCCGCCGGTCCCTCCGGAGCGGCGGCGGGCCCGGCCCCGGCCGGGTCAGTGCAGGTAGGAGGCCAGGCCGGCGGGCTTGAGTCCGGCCGCTTCGGCGGCGGCGAGGGCGCGCTGGAGGTCGGTGGCGAGGGTGTCGGTCCAGTGCATCAGCACGACGTCGCCGGGCGCGAGGGTGCCCTCGTGCCAGATGTTCGACGCGCCCCAGCTGAAGTCGGCGTCCGCGGTGAGGACGGTGCGGATGCCGCAGTTGGCGGCGGCCTGCAGGGTGTCGGCGTTCCAGGCGAAGTACGGCGGGCGGAAGACGGCCGGCGCGGTGCCGAAGGTCCGGGTCAGCGCGTCCCGGGCGTCGCAGATCTCGACCTGCTGCTCGGCCGGGGAGAGCTTGGTCAGGTCGGCGTGCGAGACGCTGTGGTCCTGGACGGACGAACCGGGGGCGGCGGTGACGCGCCGGAAGAAGCCCGGGTCGGCGGCGGCCGGCATCGGCAGCGGGAAGGCGGTGATCGGCAGCTCGTGGTCGGCGATGAACCGCTCCGCCTCGGGGGTGCGCTGCCAGCCGTCGTCCACGGTGAAGAAGACGACCTTGTCGCCGGTGGCGACCGAGCCGGAGGCCGTGGCGGGCGCGGGCGCCGGGCCGTCCACCCGGACGTCGTCCACGGCGAACGGGCCCTGCTGGTACCAGCCGTGGACGTAGAGCCGGACGGTGCGGGTGGCCGGGCCGGTGGTGAAGCGGGTGGTCAGCTGCTGCCAGCCGCCGTTGGTGGTCGCGGTCCAGGCGGGGGCGACGTCGCGGCCGGTCCCGGTGGCGCCCAGGTGGACGTAGGCGCCGCGGACCCAGGCCGAGGCGGTGTAGGTGGTGTCGGGCTGGACGGAGACGGTCTGGGCGCACTCGCCGTCGGAGTGGTCGCCCGCCGGGGTGACGGCGAGGGCTGATCCCCCGGAGTGCGGGGCGGCGGTGGTGACGCCCGCCTCGGCCGGGCCGCCGGTGCAGTGCCAGCCGGGGACGCTGCCCCAGTCGGCCAGCGAGGAGGCGGGGATCTCGAACCCGGAGTTCGTGGCCAGGTTGACGGCGGGCCCGGCCGCCCCGGCGGTCGCAGCGAAAGCGGAAGCGGAAGTGGACGCCGCGGCCGAGGCGGACGCCGGCGCGGCGAGGCCGCCGACGGCGAGCAGCGCGGCAGCGGCCGGCGCGAGCAGGCGCGCCGACGCGGGCAGGCGCGCAGACATGGGCAGGCGTGAGGACGTGGGCAGGCGTGAGGACGTGGGCAACTGAGGACTCCTGCGTGGGGGCCGTGGGGGCCGTGGGGGAAGGGGACAGCGGGGAACACGCCCGTGGGAGAGGGCGGGTGGAACGGGGTGGAGCGCTCCCCGAGGGACGGGAGCCGCCGGCGTGCCGCACTTCGACCGTGGCAGAACAATGGACTGGACCACTCGGATCGTCAAGGGAGCGGCGGGTGAACCGCGGATGACCGTCCCGCCGTCCCGGCGGCCACCAGGCGCGCCGCCAACGGGACAAGACGCACCGTCAGGGCGCGTACAGCTCCTCGATGTCCTGCGCGTAGTACTCCGTGATCGCGGACCGCCGCAGTTTCAGCGAGGGCGTGAGCAGCCCCTGGTCCATGCCGAACTCCCGTGGCAGCAGCCGGAACGCGCGGATCGACTCGGCCCGCGACACGGCGGTGTTGGCGGCGGCCACCGCCCGCTGGATCTCGGCGTGCAGCTCCTCGTCGCCGAGCACCGCCCACGGGTCCGCCTGCTCGCGCCCGTGCGACTTCAGCCAGTGCGCCAGTGCCGGCGGGTCCAGCGTGATCAGCGCGGCCACGTACGGGCGGTCGTCGCCGACCACCAGGCACTGGGAGACCAGCGGATGCGTCTGGACCCGCTCCTCCAGGGCGCCGGGGGCGAGGTTCTTGCCGCTGCTTGTGACGATCAGGTCCTTCTTGCGGCCGGTGATGGTGAGATAGCCGTCCTCGTCCAGGTTGCCCAGGTCGCCGGTGCCGAACCAGCCGTCGTACAGCGCCTCGGCGGTGCAGCGCGGATGGTTGAGGTAGCCGCCGAAGACGCCCTGGCCGCGCACCCAGACCTCGCCGTCGTCGGCGATGGCCACCGTGGCGCCGGGCACCGGCCGGCCGACCGTGCCGATCTTCTGCCGCCCGGCTGGGTTCGCGGTGATCGCGGCGGAGGTCTCGGTGAGGCCGTAGCCCTCGTACAGCTGGAGGCCGAGGCCGGCGAAGAACAGCCCGAGCTCCCGGTTGAGCGAGGAGCCGCCGCACATCACCCCGCGCACCCGGCCGCCGAGCGCCGCCCGCAGTCGCGGGTAGACGGTCCGCTCGTACGCGAGGTGGCGCAGCCGCAGTCCGGGGCCGGGACCGGGGCCGTGGCCGAGCGCGCGCTGTTCGCGGGCGGCGGCCCACTCGACCGCCACCTGCCGGGCCTGTTCGAAGAGTTCGCCGCGCCCGGCCTCCTCGGCGGCCCGCCGGGCGGCCTGGAAGACCTTCTCGAAGACGTAGGGGACGACGTGCAGGAAGGTCGGCCGGTAGGAGGCCAGCGCGGGCAGCAGCGCTTCGGTGGAGACCTCGGGGATGTGCCCGATCCGGAAGCCGGCGCGGACCGCCGCCACCTGCACCA
The DNA here is from genome assembly GCF_040643935.1 of Kitasatospora sp. NPDC047058. NCBI lineage: Bacteria > Bacillati > Actinomycetota > Actinomycetes > Kitasatosporales > Streptomycetaceae > Kitasatospora > Kitasatospora sp. NPDC047058. Next base: position 7,250 of record NZ_JBEYVJ010000250.1, read on the forward strand.
TCCGGCCGTAGACGTGCGCGAGCGGGAGGAACAGCAGGGTGGAGGGCTGGCCGCCGCCGGTGTCCCGGAAGATCTCGCCCCAGCCGTCGAGCAGGGCGTCGGCGGCGGCGGCCAGGTTGGCGTGGGTGAGCAGGCAGCCCTTGGGCCGGCCGGTGGTGCCCGAGGTGTAGACGACGGTGGCGACGTTCTCCGCCGTGACGCCGAGCCGCTGGCGGTGGACGAGCGAGTCCGGCACCCCGCGGCCGTCCTCGGTGATCGCGGCGACGCAGCCCCGGTCGAGCTGCCAGATCCCGGTGAGGTCCGGCAGTGCGTCGCAGACCGCGCCGACGGTCATGGCGTGGTCCTCGTCCTCGACCAGGCAGGCCACCGCCTGGGTCTCGGCGAGGATCCAGCGGACCTGTTCGGCCGCCGCCGTCGGGTAGACCGGGACGGGGATCGCGCCGATCGACCAGAGTGCGTAGTCGAACAGCGTCCACTCGTAGCGGGTGCGGGACATCAGGGCGACCCGGTCGCCGTACCGGACGCCGCGGGTGAGCAGGCCCTTGGCGAGCGCCAGCACCTCGTCCCGGAAGGCGGCCGCGGTGACCTCGTGCCACTGCTCGCCGGAGTCGTCCCGGCGGGCCGACTGGACCAGCCCGGGCGTGCGGTCGGCGGTGTCGTAGAGCGAGTCGGCCAGTCCGCCGCTGACCGGGGGGCCGGCCGGGGCGGGGGAGCTGAACTCGCGCACCTTGCCCCCGATCCCCATTGCGGCCCTGCCTGCCGGGCCCGTACGGGCGGCCGGATCGGCGGAGCGCGCTGACCGGTCGGGCAGGTGGAGCGAAACTATCGGATTGCTCTGTCACTGCCCAGGGGTGTGACCGTGACGCGACGAGATCGGCACATGCCCGTTGGGGGAGTGCCGCACCGGGGGAGGCGGTGAACGGGTGCCGAGCCGGGTGAATCCGGGGCGTCCGGGATGATCCGGACACGATCCGGGGACGGTTGCGGTGGTGATCCGCGTGCGAATCTGACGTGCTCCTGACGTGATCGGGGCCGGGGGTGGAGAGGGCGGGTTCGACCCTCGAACGAATGGTCAGGGCGTAGTAGGCTCTCGCAGACCTGCGGCGGGGGCCACGGTCAGACCCGACCGGTCTGTCGGCCACCCGCCCGCCGGAACCGCTCCGACCGACCCGTCCCGACCGACCGCTCCCGCCACTCGACCGAACCGCTCGAACCGCTCCCCGTCCGCGCCTGGCACTTCCCGACCGAGGACTCCATGCGTCTGCGCAGCAGCTCGATCCGCGCGAAGATCATCGCGCTGCTCCTGGTGCCCATCGTCGCGCTCACCGCCCTGTGGGCCTACGCGACGCTCGCCACCACCGGAGACGTCTGGAGTCAGCTCGAGGTCAGCAGTACGTACAAGGAGTTCGGCACGCCGGTCGACCAGTACGCGTACGATCTGCAGAACGAGCGCCGGGCCGCCGTCAAACGGCTGGCCGACCCGGCCTCGCGGGCCAACCGGGACGCCTTCGAACACGCCCAGGCCGTCACCGACCAGCGGCTCGCCGCGCTGCGGCAGAAGAAGGACGAGGGCGGCGGCAAGCTCGACGCCGCGCAGCGCGGCCGCTACGTGCAGATCCTCGCCGCCGCCGACCAGCTTCTCCCGCTGCGCGGCCAGATCAACCGCTCGGCGCTCAACTGGGAGTTCGCACTCGGCCAGTACAGCGACCTGATCAAGCCCACCTTCGGCTTCCGGTCCGCCTTCGTCGCCCGCCAGAGCGGCCAACTGCCCCGCCAGGGAACGATTCTGATCGAGCTGGCGCGGGCCCGCGAGTACCTCGCGCAGGAGGACGCGGCGATGGAGGGGCTGCGCACCGCCCCCGGCCGGCCCACCGCCGAGCAGTACCAGACCGCGCTCGACGCCCTGCACAACCAGCAGGCCCTGTTCACCGTCTACATCGCCGAGCTCGAACCGGCCGACCAGACCGACTACATCGCGCTGCGCGGCGGCGAGGCCTGGGCGGCGCTGGCCCGGGCCGAGGCCGACTTCCTCGGCGCGGGCGGCCCGGACCGGGTGGTCCAGGCGATCAACGGCGACTCCTGGCGGGAGACCGCCGACCGGGCGCTGGGCGACCTCGCGGCGATCAACTCCCGCCTGGCCGCAACGATCGGCGACCGCGAGCACGCCTACGCGATCGGGCTGCTCTGGCGCGGCGGCATCGCCGGTGCGATCGGCCTGGTCGCCGTCGTGCTGTCGGTGCTCATCTCCTACCGGATCGGCCGCGGCCTGGCCCGTGAGCTGATCGGCCTGCGCAACGCGGCCAACGAGCTGGCCGGCACCCGGCTCCCCTCGGTGATGCTCCGCCTGCGCAAGGGCGAGGCCGTGGACGTCGCGGCCGAGGCGCCGGAACTCGAGTTCGGCCCGGCCGAGGTCGGACAGGTCGGCCGGGCGATCAACGCCGTGCAGCGCGCCGCCGTCGAGGCCGCCGTCGAACAGGCCGAGCTGCGCCGCGGCGTCTCCGCCGTCTTCGTCAACCTGGCCCGGCGCAGCCAGGTGCTGCTGCACCGCCAGCTGACTCTGCTGGACACCATGGAGCGCCGCACCGAGGACCCGGCGGAGCTGGAGGACCTCTTCAAGGTCGACCACCTCACCACCCGCATGCGCCGCCACGCCGAGGGCCTGATCATCCTGGCCGGCGGCTCGCCGGGCCGGGCCTGGCGCAAGCCGGTGCGGATGGTGGACGTGGTCCGCGCCGCCGTGGGCGAGGTGGAGGACTACGCCCGGGTGGGCGTCCGGCCGTTCCCGGGCACCGGGCTGCTGGGCAGCGCGGTCGCGGACGTCACCCACCTGGTGGCCGAGCTGGTCGAGAACGCCGCGGTGTTCTCCCCGCCCAACACCCAGGTGACCGTCCAGGGCGAGGTGGTGGCGCACGGCTTCGCGCTGGAGATCGACGACCGCGGCCTCGGGCTGAGCGAGCAGGCGCTCGCCGAGATCAACGAACGCCTCGCCGTGGAGCAGGAGTTCGACCTCACCGACACCGACCGGCTGGGCCTGTTCGTGGTCAGCCGGCTGGCCCGCCGGCACGGCATCCGCGTCCACCTGCGGCCCTCGCCGTACGGGGGGACGACCGCGGTCGTGCTCATCCCGCGTGAGCTGCTGGCGGAGGCGCCGGACGGGCTGCCCGAACCGCCGCCGGCCGGTGCCGGCGCAGGTGCAGGTGCCGGGCGGCGTCCGGCGGCGTCCGGGCGGAAGGGACAGCGCGACCTGGTCGCGGTGCCGGCACTGGCCGGCCCGGACGGGCCCGGCGGCGGCGCGGCCGAGCCGGCTCCGGACGGCCGCAGGACCGGCGGCGCCGGCACCGGCCAAGGCGGCCGCCACCGGGTGACCGGCGGGCCGCGCCCGTCCGTACCGCCAGTCGCCCATCGGCGCGTACGCCTTGGTGGCGAGCACGGTCCGCTCGCGGCGGCCGCCGCCCTGGGCGAACCATCTGCCGATGATCTCCTCG
>NZ_JBEYVJ010000251.1:0-10733 GCF_040643935.1 Kitasatospora sp. NPDC047058
GACTCCCTGTGGCGCACGCTGGAGAGCACCGGCCCCGACACCGCCGTCTCCGTCATCCTCAAGCTGCGCGGTGAGATGGCGCGCCGGGGAAGGGCGCCCGCGCACGCCGGTGCAGGGGGCGCCTGCGCAGGGCCGTCCCGCCCGTGCGGGGCTCGTCACCCGACGCTGAACGCACCGTCCGGGGGCAGCGGGCTGTCCGTCGCGTCGGCGTCCGTCACCGGCCCGGTGCGGCCGCAGAAGGCGGCGAGGTCCGCGCCGTCCGTCAGCCGGGCCGGGAAGATGTCGGCGGCCAGGCTGCGGGCCAGCTCCGCCACCGGGAGCGGGGCGGTCGAGCCGGCCAGCAGGATGTTGCCGTAGCGGCGCCCGCGCAGCACCGGGGCCTCCGCGATCAGGCAGACCTCCGGGAAGACGGCGCGCAGGGTGGCCGCCTGGGCGCGGGCGAAGGCGAGCGGCGGGCCGTCGGCGAGGTTCGCGGCGTAGCAGCCGCCGGGGCGCAGCGCGGCGGCGGCCAGCCGGAGGAACTCCACCGAGGTGAGGTGCGCGGGGGTGCGCGAGCCGTGGAAGACGTCGGCGACGACGAGGTCCAGCGAGCCCGCCGGGACGGCCGCGAGCGCGGCCCGGGCGTCGCCGACCGTGGCCGTGATGTCGACGCCGGGCCCCTGCCAGGGCAGCTGCTCCTCGACGAGGGCGACCAGCGGGCCGTCGACCTCGGCCACCTGCTGGCGCGAGCCGGGCCGGGTGGCGGCGAGATAGCGGGGCAGGGTGAGCGCGCCGCCGCCGAGGTGGAGGGCGTCGAGCGGCTGCCCCGCGGGGGCGACGGCGTCCACGAGGTGGCCGATCCGGCGGGTGTACTCGAACTCGAGGTGGGTCGGGTCGGCCAGGTCGACGTAGGACTGCGGGGTGTCGTCCAGGGTGAGCAGCCAGCCGCTGTCGCGGTCGATGTCGGGCATCAGCCTGGCCAGCCCGAGGTCGGTCCTCCGCGCGACCGGGACGGGGTCCTCGGTGGTCACTCGGCGCGCTCCGGGGCCGGCAGGTAGGCGTCGAGCCAGCGGTCGAGCTCGGTGAAGAACTGGGTGCGCGCGTCCGGACCGGAGAGGACGAGGTCGTGCATGCCGTCCTTGATCCGGACGATGGTGACGTTCCGGCCGAGGCGCGGGCCGACGGCGGCGATGTCGTCGGCGCGCAGCACGGCGTCGGCGTGGTGCAGCGCAGCCTGCCACTTGGTGGTGGAGATCGACGCGGTGGAGGCCATCAGCAGGACGGGGACGTCGATGCCGAGGCCGCGCCGGGCCTGCCGCTGGCCGCGCTGGATGGCCGCGAGCCAGCCGGCGTACAGCGGGAAGCCCTCGGCGGGCTTCATCCGGAGGTCGAACTCCCATTCGCCGCGGTGGGCGCGGTGCAGGCTGTGCACGTAGTGCGGGTTGAGCGTGGAGGGGAGCTTGCGGGTGGTGGCGAAGCGGCCGAGCGCGTCGACCGCGGGCGCGCCGATGGCGCGGACGGCGGGGCCGGCGGGCAGGGACAGGAACGGGCTGTTGAGGAAGAGCCCGTCGACGACGCCCCGCCCGGCCCGGCGGCCGGCCCAGAGCGCGGTGACCAGGCCGCCGGTGGAGTGGCCGTTGACCAGCAGCTGCCGGTGGCCGTCCTGCTCGCGGATGACCCGGACGGCCGCGTCCAGCTCCTCGTCGTAGGCGGCGAGGTCGCGGACGAAGTTCGGCGAGTGGTGGGGGCGCAGCGAGCGGCCGTACTTGCGCAGGTCGAGGGCGTAGAACGAGTAGCCGCGTTCGACGTAGTGGTCGGCCAGGTGGGTCTGGAAGAAGTAGTCGACGTAGCCGTGGACGTACAGCACGGCCCGGTCGCTGCCGGGGACCAGCCGCCGGACCAGGGTGGCGCTGACGTCGCCCTCCTCGTCGGGGGTGAGCGGCAGCTCGGCCGACTCGTAGGGGGCGCCCAGAATGTCTTCCCGGAATTCCATGCCCGTCGTTCCCATTCCTCTGCTCCGACCTGCTCCGACGTGCTCCGACGTGCCGTGCCCTGACCTGGCCTGACCTGGCCTGACCTGACGTGCCGTGTCCTGTCCGGGCCCGGCCCCGCCCAGCCCGGCCGGCGGTGACCGGCCCCGTGTGTTCAGGAGCACCGACGATACCGGCCGGTAGCCCGGAGCGCGGCACCGCGGTCGCTGCGCCGCGGGTGCTCCCCCGCTCCCGGTGCGCCTGCTGTGCGCCCGTGTTCCTGTGGAACGCTACCCGGGCCACCGTCACTCCCCTTGTCGATGAAGCGAGTCGAGGAGTCAGCATGCCGCAGGGGCACCATCCACAGGCCGGCCACGGCGACCCGTCCCTCTACCGGACGCCCGCCGAGGCGATCGCCGCGCCGCCGGAGAGGCTGGCCTACGTGGCCGGGTTCGACCGGTCGGCGCGGCGGCCGGACGCGCTGATCACCGTGGACACCGATCCGGCCTCCCCGACGTACGGGCGGGTGCTCAACTTCGCCGAGCTGCCGGGGCTCGGGGACGAGCTGCACCACTTCGGCTGGAACGCCTGCTCCAGCGCGCTGGCGCACGCCTGCCACGAGAACCCGGAGCGGCGGTACCTGCTGCTGCCCGGGCTGCGGTCGTCCCGGCTGCACGTGATGGACACCCGGCCGGACCCGGTGCGGCCGCGGCTGGTGAAGACCGTCCCGGCCGAGGAGCTGGCGGCCAGAGCGGGGTACTCGCGGCCGCACACGCTGCACTGCGGGCCGGACGGCGTCTTCCTGTCCTGCCTGGGCGGCGGGGACGGTGCCGACGGCCCGGGCGGGGTGGCGCTGCTCGACCACACCACCTTCGACGTGCTGCGCGCTTGGGAGACGGAGCGCGGGCCGCAGCACTTCGCCTACGACGTGTGGTGGCACCTGGGGACCAACGTGGCCGTGACCAGCGAGTGGGGCACGCCGTCGATGGTCGAGGACGGCGTGGTGCCGGAGCTGCTGCTCGGCCGCAAGTACGGGCACGCGCTGCACTTCTGGGAGCTGGACTCGGGGCGGCACCTGCAGCGGATCGACCTCGGCGACCGGTACCAGATGGTGCTGGAGCTGCGGCCCGCGCACGACCCGCAGGCCGAGTGGGGGTTCGTGGGCGTGGTCGCCGACGTGGAGGACCTCTCCGCCTCGGTCTGGCTCTGGTACCGGGACGGCGCGGCGTTCACCGCGCGCAAGGTGATCGAGATCCCGGCCGAGCCGGCGAAGGCCGAGGACCTGCCGCCGGCCCTGCAGCCGTTCGGGGCGGTTCCGCCGCTGGTGACGGACATCAACCTGTCGGTGGACGACCGCTGGCTGTACGTCTCCGCCTGGGGCACCGGCGAGCTGTTCCAGTACGACGTCTCCGACCCGTTCCACCCGCGGCTCGCCGGTTCGGTGCGCCTGGGCGGGGTGGCCGCGCGGACCCCGCACCCGGCCGAGCCGGGCCGGCCGCTGAGCGGCGCGCCGCAGATGGTCGAGATCAGCCGGGACGGCCGGCGGCTGTACCTGACCAACTCGCTGTACGGCGCCTGGGACGACCAGTTCTACCCGGACGGAATCGAGCCGTGGCTGGTCAAGCTGGACGCCGACACCGAGGCGGGCGGCCTGACCGTCGACCCGCGCTTCTACCCGCACGGGGCGGACTTCCGGGGCCTGCGGGTGCACCAGACGCACCTGGCGGGCGGGGACGCCTCCTCGGACTCGTACTGCTTCCGGTAGGCGGGGCCGGTACTCCGGCGGCCTGTGTTCCGGTGGGCGGGGGTCTCAGCGCCGGGCCACCGGGTCGTGGTGCACGCGGGCGGGCGGCAGGCCCGCGGCGACCAGCCGGGTGCGGACCTCGTCCACCAGGCCGGCCGGGCCGCTGACGCAGGCGAGGTGGTCGGTCCAGTCGCCGCCGCGGCCGACCGCCTCGGCGAGCCGGCGGCGGCCCGCCGGACCGTCGTCGGCGACCGGGACCAGCTCCAACCAGGGCTTGCGGCCGCCGAGTTCGGTGAGCGCGGGCCAGTCGTAGAGGTCGGCGCGGTCCCGGGCACCGACGAACAGGTGGACCCTGCGGCCGCGCGGGCGGTGCGCGGCCACCTGCTCGACGATCGCCTTCATCGGCGCCAGCCCGGTCCCGCCGGCCACCAGCAGCAGGTCGCGGGTGTCGTCCTCGGGCATCAGCGAGCCGCGCGGCGGGCCGAGCCGCAGCCGGTCGCCGACGGCGGTCCGCTCGACCAGTGCCGCGCTGACGCCGCCCGGGCCGGTGCGGCGCACGTGGAACTCGACCTCGTTGTCGGAGCGCGGCGCGCAGCCCATCGAGTACTGGCGCCAGGTGTGCGGCAGCAGCGGGTGCTCGACGGTGCCGTACTGGCCGGCCCGGTACGGGTAGGGCTCGCCGGTGCGGACCCGGACCACGGCGAGGTCGGGGCGGCGGCGCTCGTGGCCGACCACCACGGCGTGCCAGTACGGGGGTTCGGTGAGCGCGGACTCGGCACCGGCCACCATGGCCGCGACGGCGAACCGGAGCATCCGGACCCACGCCGCCTCCAGCTCCCCCGACCATCCGGAGCCGGCCCGGTGGCGGATCGCCTCGCACAGGGCCTCCTCGAAGGCCTCGTAGTGGACCGGCCGGACGCCCAGCTTGCGGTGGTCGCGGCCGAGCCGGGCGAGCGTGCCGGCGAGCTCGTCGGGCCGGTCGAGGTGCTCGACCAGGTAGCTGAACATCCGTGCCAGGTGGGTCTGCTGGAACTCCATCGAGGCGGGGAAGAGCGCGCGCAGGTAGGGGCGGCGGGTGAACATGAACGCGTACAGGTGGTCGATCAGGTCGGCGAACGGGGTGACCAGGCCGATGGTCTGCAGGATCAGCCGCTGGTCGGCGGCGCCGTCGTAACCCGCGCCGCCGTCGCCCGCGCCGTCACCGCTCTCACCGCTCTCATCGCCGTAGCCGCCGTAGCCGCCGTGGTGGCCGGTACCCGCGCCGACGGGCGGGTACGCCGCGCCCGGGTGGCCCGTCGCCGGCGCGAGGAGCTGCCGGCGCAGGCGCATGGCCTGGTGGCGCGCGATCAACCGGTCGTACTCGGTGGTGCTACTGGTCTCCATGAAGCGGAGCCTAACTGTCCGTCAGTTTCCTTACGGACCACCGGTGTTCACCATGACGGCCGGTTCCGGGCAGGGCGGGGCCCGGACGGCGGCAGGTCCAGTAAACGACCGGACGGGAGGCCGGAAACAGGGCCGGCGGTCCCGCCCGGACCGGGACCACCGGACTAACGCGGCGTCTCCGAAGGGGACTCCTGGCCCGGCGCCCCGGCCTGGCCGGACCGCTCCCCGGCGCCGCCGGGGAGGTGGCCGGGTCCGGACCCCGCCACCGGGGCGGTCGCGACCCAACTGGCCAGCAGCCGAAGCGACTCGGCGGAGGTCGAGCCGGGGTCGGCGTGGTAGGTGACCAGCACCAGATCCGGGTCGTCGGCCGGGCGCAGGGTCTCGTACCGCAGGGTCAGCCGGCCGACCACCGGGTGGTGCAGCTCCTTGGTGCCGTGGCCCTTGTCGCGGATATCGTGGGCGGCCCAGAGCCGGCGGAAGTCGACGCTCTTGAGCGAGAGTTCACCGATCAGCGAGGTCAGCCGGGGGTCATCCGGGTCCCGTCCGGCATCCAGCCGCAGCATGCCGACGACGTCGGTCGCCTTGCCCTCCCAGTCGTCGTACAGCTCGCGCGCGGCCGGGTCGAGGAAGACGTGCCAAGCCATGTTGCGCAGCTCGGGCGGCATCGCCGGGAGGTCGCCGAGCAGGGCGGTGCCGAGCCGGTTCCAGCCGACGATGTCCAGCCGCCGGCCGAGCACGTACGCGGGCACGCCCTCCATCGCGTCGAGCAGTTGCTGCAGCGCCGGGCGGAGCCGCTGCGGGCGGGCGGCCGCGGCGCGCCCGCTCCGGCGGCGGACCGGCTTGGTGATCCGCTGGAGGTGTTCGCGCTCGGCGGTGGTGAGCCGCAGCGCGCGGGCGATCGAGTCCAGCACGGCGGCGGAGACGGACTCGCCGTGCCCCTGTTCCAGCCGGATGTAGTAGGCCGTGCTCACGCCCGCCAGCTGCGCCAGCTCCTCCCGCCGCAGCCCGGGGACGCGCCGCCGCCCGCCGGTGTCGGGCAGGCCGACGTCCTCCGGCCTCAGCCGGGCCCGCCGCGACCGGAGGAATTCGCTGAGTTCGGTGCGCTGGTCCATGCGGCCAGTATGAGGGTGAGACTCCCGGTCGTACGTTGGGCGTGCGTACGACCGGCGTGCGTACGACAAGTGCTGGTCTGGTTACCGCGGGCGAGCCGCCGCAGGCTGGAGCACATGACGAACACGACGAACGCCACGAACACCGCGAACGCCGGGAACCCGGCGAACGGGACCGACCCGAAGCCGCGGACCGTCGCCGCGTACGCCGCCCCCGCGCCGAAGGCGCCGCTGGCGAGGACCACGATCGAGCGCCGGGCGCTGGGCGCGCACGACATCCTGATCGACGTCCGCTTCGCGGGCATCTGCCACTCCGACATCCACCAGGTCGGCGAGGAGTGGGGCGACGGGATCTTCCCGATGGTGCCGGGCCACGAGATCGCCGGCGTGGTCGCCGAGGTCGGCCCGGGCGTGACCCGCTGGGCGGTCGGCGACCGGGTCGGGGTCGGCTGCTTCGTCGACTCCTGCCGGGAGTGCGACAACTGCCGGGCCGGGCTGCAGCAGTTCTGCACCGGCACCCCGGGCACGGTCTTCACCTACAACGGCGTGGGCCGCGACGGCGAGCCCACCCACGGCGGCTACTCCACGCAGCTGGTGGTGGACGAGGGCTATGCGCTGCGCATCCCGGACGCCCTGCCGCTGGACGTCGCCGCACCGCTGCTCTGCGCCGGCATCACGCTGTACTCGCCGCTCAACCGCTGGGGCGCCGGCCCCGGCAGGAAGGTCGCGATCGTCGGCCTCGGCGGCCTCGGGCACATGGGCGTGAAGATCGCACACGCCAAGGGCGCGGAGGTGACCGTCCTCAGCCAGTCGCTGCGCAAGCGCGAGGACGGCCTCAAGCTCGGCGCCGACGACTACCGCGCCACCTCCGACCCGGCCACCTTCACCGACCTGGCCGGCACCTTCGACCTCATCGTCAACACCGTCTCCGCCGACCTCGACCTCAGCGCCTACCTCGGCCTGCTGAGGACCGACGGCACCCTCGTCCAGGTCGGCGCACCGGAGAAGCCGGTCACGGTCAACGCCCACGCCCTGCTCGGCGGCCGCAAGTCGCTCTCCGGCTCGATGATCGGCGGCCTGCCGGAGACCCAGGAGATGCTGGACTTCTGCGCCGAGCACGGCATCGGCGCCGAGATCGAGCTGATCCGCGCCGACCAGATCAACGACGCCTACGCCCGCGTCCTGGCCAGCGACGTCCGCTACCGCTTCGTGATCGACACCTCCACCATCTGACCCCCGCACGCACGATCACCACGACGCCCCGCCCCCGGTGCTCTCCCATCACCGGAGGCGGGGCGCCGCGTCGGACCGGGCCGGCTCAGGCGGTCTGGGCCGGTCCGGCCGGCTCGGTGCGGGCCGCGCGGCGGAGCCGGCGGCGGCGCGGGGGCTGGTCGGGCAGCCAGCCGAAGGTGAGGCAGGCGCCGAGGACGCCGAGGATCATGCCGAGCAGGAAGCCGCCCAGGTTGGAGGTGATCCAGCTGGCCAGCGAGCTCAGCACGGCGAGGACGGAGTAGAACAGCCGCTGGGCGGGGTTGAGCAGGATGAGGACGCCGCAGACCGCCATCACGACCGGCACCAGGTAGCCGGCCAGCCCCTGCATCCCGATGTGCAGGACGACGGGCAGCGGGGCCCGCAGGGTGAAGAGGATCTCGGCGCCGCCCAGCAGCACCAGCAGGCCGCCCCAGAACGGCCGCCGGCCGCGCCAGCCCCGCCACCCGCGGGCGGCCGGGACGGCCTGGGCGGCACGGGCGGCGTCCGGTGCCGGCGGTGCATCCGGCGCGGGCTGCGCATCCGGTGCGGCTGGGGACGCCTCGGACGCCTGGGACGGGCCGGCGCCGGCGGCCGCCCCGGGTACGGGATCGGCCACCGTCAGCAGCCCTCCGAGCTGAAGCTCAGCCGCAGGTTGGGCAGTTTGAAGGCGCCCGCGGTGGTGGCGTAGTTGTGCTGCCGCAGGTTCTTGATGTTGACGGTGTCGGCCTGCTGCCCGAACACGCCCGGCAGGCCCTTCACGCCCGCCTTGGTGAACGTGCTGGCGTCGCCGCCGATCTCGATGTTCTTGAACGACGCGTCGCCGGAGAGCAGGTCGGAGTCGGTGGTCAGGTCGGTGGCGGTGACCGGGGTGCCGGCATCGCCGGCCTTGATCAGCAGGTTGATGCCGCCCAGGTCGACGCTCTGGCAGAGCTTGGTCAGCTCGGCCTGCTTGATCGCCGACACGGCGACCAGGACCTGCCCGCCGGTGTCGCCCTGGTTCGGGCTGCCCTCGATCATGTGGTCCAGGCTGCCGAACTGCTCGAAGCCGACGCCGTCCAGGTTGTCGGCGGTGACGGTGAACGGCATGCCGGAGATGGCGAACTGGGCGGCGAGCACGCCCTGCGCCGTGAGCGCCATCAGGACGGCGCCGGCGGCGACGGCGGGCACGGCCATCAGTGCGGTGCGCCGCAGCCGGACCCGGCCTCTTCCGGTCTCGGCGGGTGCGGCGGTGCTTGCGGGCGTGGGGGCGGCGTCCTCGGACGTGGCCATGTGTGCTCCCTCGGGTGGTGGGTGTGCAGGCACTGGCACGTTGTCCTGGCGCGGACAGCGTTCTGCGGCCCGGCCGGCGGCCCGCCCCGTGGCAGCGGGGCGGACCGGTCGGACCGCAGGCGGTAACCAGGAAGCTACTGCCCGGTATCGGGACGGTCAATACGGGTGCACGAAGGATCACCGACGGCTCTCGGCAAGGATCTTGATGATCAGTCAGTTCCGGCCGCGAGCCGCCGCTGCGCCTCGGCCGGTCCGAGGAACGGCGCCAGGCAGAACAGGCTCAACGCCGGGAGCAGCTCGGGCAGTTCCTCGGTGCGGCCGGCGTCCACCGCCCGGTGGAGCGTGCGGTAGACGCCGCCGACCACCGCGTCCACCAGCGCCTCCACCCCGACGCCGCCCGGAGGTTCGGGCACCTCGGCGAAGAACACCCGGAACCGGTCCAGGAGTTGGGCGATCTCCCGGCGCCCCGCCGGGCCGACCGCCTCGATCTCGATGACCGCCATGGTGGCGAACGCCGGCACGCCGGCCAGCAGGTTGAGCAGCGCGCGCAGCGCCTCGCGGATGCCGGTGCACCAGTCGCCGGCCGCCGCGAAGGCCGCCGCCATCCGCCGCATGACCACCCCGGTGCCGTAGCGGTGGGCGGCCAGGAAGGCGTCCTCCTTGCCGCTGAACAGCTCGTAGAAGACCGGCCTGGTCACCCCCGCCGCGCGGCAGATGTCGCTCACCGTGGCGTGCTGGTAGCCGTGCTGGGCCACGGTGTGGACCAGGCCGTCGAGCAGTCGTTCGCGCTGGGTGGCGGCCACCACCCCGGGCGGCAGCCGGCTCGGGCCGCGCTTGATCGAGCGGGCCGGGTCGCGGCCGGTGCGCGCGCCCGGCAGCAGCAGCGCCTCGGCGCCGTGGAGGGCATCCGGGTTCATCGCCAACTCCCGTGCTGTGTCTTGACATTGACGCAAGGGCTGGTTTACAACACTCGCAGGTTTCCAATCGAACGGCGTTCCGCCGCCGGAAACCTTCCCGCGTTCCGACTGCTCAGTATGGCGAACGCATGCGCCGGTGGCAGCCGTCGTCGTGCACCCCACGCACTCCCTGCACCTCCTCGCCGTACGGGCGGGCCCGTGGCGCCGGGCCCGCCGCAGCACCGGGCGCACCTTCCCCCACACCGCACCGCCGACGCGCCGCCGCGCGCCCTGGCGCGTCACCCCGGCACCGTCCCGCCGCGCAGCACCGCCCGGCGTGACCGCGCGGGCTCCCCCACCCGACTCCGCACGGAGAGAGGCACCCTCATGCGCATCCGCCGTACCCTCGGCGCCGCGGCCCTGGCCGCCGCCGCCCTGGCCACCGCCGCCGGCGCCCCCGCCCAGGCGGCCGGTCCGGCCGTCCTGACCCACGGCAGCGCCGGCGGCACCGCCGTCGCCGTCGGCGACGTGCTCACCGCCGGCCTGGCCCCCGGCAACTACGCCACCTTCTACTCCAGCGCGACCGGGACGAGCGGCATCAAGTGCGCCGTCTCCTCGTTCTCGGCCACCGTCACCGCCAACCCGGACGCACCGGGCGTGGCCACCGAGCAGCTCAACAGCCACACCTTCGGCTCCTGCACCGCCAACGTCATCGGCGTCATGTCCGTACAGAGCATCACGGTCAACAACCTGCCGTACACCAACGCGGTGAGCGACGCCGCGGGCAACCCCGTCACGCTCGGCCCGGGCGGCGCGGGCCCGCTGCAGACCACCGTGGTGCTGAACACCATCCTCGGCACCACGACCTGCGTCTACCGCGCGCCCGGCAGCATCTCCGGCACCACCAACAACACCGGGCAGACCATCGGCTTCGCCGCCCAGCCGTTCACCAAGGTCTCCGGCCCGAGCACCTGCTTCGCCACCGGCTGGTTCTCGGCGACGTACGGCCCGGTGATCGACAGCTCGGTGGCCGGCAGCCCGCACGTCTACGTCAACTGACCACCGCCACAGGTCAGTAGGGCACGGAGGAGAAGGGCACGGAAAGCGGGCGGCGGACGGCGACCGGGTCGCC
>NZ_JBEYVJ010000252.1:0-10731 GCF_040643935.1 Kitasatospora sp. NPDC047058
CGGCGGGCCCGGAGGGACGGCGGGCCCGGGCGGACGGCGCCCGGGCGGCCCTACGGCGCGATCTCGAACGCGGGCGGCCGGAGACCGGCGAGGCAGCCCGTGTCCGGCGCGGTCGGACTGTTGAGGAACGAGCGGGTGATCCGCTGCGCGCACGCCGAGTCGGCGAAGACCACGTGGGCGACGTAGGGGACGGTGACCACGGTGGACCGGCTCAGCGTGCGGGCGGCGTACGGCCCGCTGCTCGGTGCGGTCTGGGCGTCGAACCCGCCGGACAGGACGAGGGACGGGACGTCGCTGCGCGTCACGTCCCGGATCGAGCGTGCCGCCGGGGGGACGTCCCAGGCCCGGCAGTCGTCGTGGAGGAAGGGCAGCGCCGGGGCGTTGACCAGCACCGACCTGGGGAACGACGGGAACAGCCGCTGCCCCGCCCGGGTCACCTCGTCCTGACTCTCGAACGGTGTCCACTCGCGGCAGAAGACGCCGTAGGCGAGCCCGTGGGACATCCGGCCCATGGCCGCCGGGCTGAGCTTGCCCCCCGCCCACTGCTCGGCGATCCGCTGCGGGTTGCCGTGGGCCAGCTCGTCGATGGAGCGGGGCACTCCGGCCGCCACATGGGTCGCGGAGACCAGCCAGTTCACCAGGACTCCGCCGTCCAGCACGACCTTCACCGGCGCCGGCTGGCCCGGGACCGTGACGGTGGTGGTGACCGGGCGGGCCTCCAGCTCGCTGACGAGGCGTTCGAAGGTGCCCTTCAGGTCCGGGTAGCGGGCGTTGCAGGCGGACTGCTCCGCGCAGGCCCTGAACAGGCCGTCGAAGCCCTCGCGGGCGGCCTTCCAGGTCACCGCTCCCCCGGCCAGGGACGGCGGCAGGACACCGTCGATGCCCACCGACCGGATGCCCTCCGGGTGTTGGCGCAGGTAGACGAGGGCCAGGTCGGTGCCGTAGGAGATGCCGAACACGTTCCACTGCCTGAGGCCCAGCGCGACGCGCAGGTCCGCGTAGTCGGCGGCGCTCTCGGTGCCGTCGTACGCGCTGAGGTCGGCCCCGCGGCTCAGCAACTGCTCGCGGCAGGTGCGGGTCGCCTCGACGTGCAGGCGCCCGGTCGACGGCGCACCGAAGACCAGGCCGAGGGCGCGGGCGTTGAACTCGTCGATGTTCGGGCAGGTGAGCGCCGGGTCGGCCGAGTAGGTCCCGCGCTGGGACATGAAGATCACGTCCCGGTCCTGGTTCAGGCCGCCGTCGAGCGCCAGCTGGATCTCGGAGTTGGCGTCGTCGCCGGGCCCGCCGGCGAACCACACGACCGGGTCGGGTGCCCGTTTCCTGGCCTCCGCCGGCACGATCGCGACGGCGAGGGTGATCCTCCGCCGGTCGGGCCGGGCGCGGTTCTCCGGCACGGTGAGCGTTCCGCAGCGGGCCTTCTCCAGGGCGGGGGTCGGGTCCGCCGTCCGCGGGCAGGGGCCCGGCTCGAAGCGGGCGTGGCCCACGGTCCGGGCGACGGTGCCGAGCGGCTCCCCGGCGCCGTCCGCGGCCTGGGCGGGCAGCGCGGCGAGGCCGGCCAGGAGGACACCGGCGGCGGTCCCGGCCAGCGTGGTCCGGAGCCGTCGCGAGGCGGGCCGGTGGTGGGGCGGGCGGACGGGCATCATGCGGTCTCCGGCTCAGGGGTGATGGTGAACGGCTTGGGTGCGAGTCCCGCCACGCAGGCGGTGTCGGGCGCGGTCGGACGGGCGAGGAAGGAGGCCAGGACGCTCGCCGCACAGGGCGACTGGGGCACCACGAAGTGGCCGATCCCGGGGACCTGCACGACGGTCGAACGGGACAGCGTCCGGGCGGTGTACGCACCCCAGCTCGCCCCGGTCTTCGCGTCGAAGGTTCCGGAGAGGACGAGCGCCGGCACGTTGCTGCGGGTGGCCACGCGCTGGACGGCGGTGCGGTCCGGGACGTTCCAGACGCGGCACACGTCGTGCTCGAAGGGGAGCTGCGGGGCCTGGGCCAGGACGGTGTCCGGCCATCCGGGGAAGGCCCGGCGGCCTGCCCGGAGCAGGTCGGACTCCGTGTATCCCGGTACCCATTCGCTGCAGGCCACCGACTGCGTCAGGCCGTGGGCGACCTCGCCGATGACGGGCGTCGCGCCGGCGGCCCGGGCGCTGGCGAAGCGCTCCGGGTTGCCGTGGGCGAGTTCGTCGAGCGCCGCGGGGACGTCGACGGCCTGGACGGCGTTGGCGACCAGGAGGTTCACCAGCGCACCGCCGTCGAGGACGACCTTCACCGGGTCCCCTCCGGCCGGCGGCCGGGCCGTCAGCGTCAGCGGGTGCGCCTCCAGCCGCCGGACCTGCTCGGTCAGGGTGCGCGGGAGGTCCGGGTAGCGGCTCCTGCAGCGGGGCTGGGCGGCGCACGCCGCGAAGACCGCGCCGATCCCCTCCCGGGCGCTGTCCCAGGTCCACGGCAGGCTCACGATCTGCGGCGGGACGACCGAGTCGATCGCCACCGAGCGGATCCCCTCGGGGTGCAGGCGCAGGTAGGTGAGGGCCAGCTCGGTGCCGTAGGAGTACCCGTAGACGTTCCACTCCTCGACGCCCAGCGCCCTGCGCAGGTCGGCGAAGTCGGCGGCGTTCTCGGTGGTGTTGTAGGCGCTCGGCTCGACGCCGTCGGCCGCCAGGCGGTCGCGGCACTCCCCGGCCGCGCGCACCAGGAGGCGTCCCGTCGACGGCGCGTCGTAGCGCAGCCCCACGGCGGTCGCACCGAAGCGGTCGATCTCCGGGCAGGCGAGGTTCGGCCGGGAGTGGAGCGTTCCGCGCTGGGCCATGACGATCAGCTCGCGGTCCCGGTTGACGCCGGAAGCGGTCAGGAAGGGGATGGTCCCGAACGCGTCGCCGCCGGGCCCCCCTTCCATGAACACCACCGGGTCCCCGGCCGGCTTCGCCGACGTGGCCGGGATGATCGCGACGGCCAGCCGGACGGTCCGCCCGCCGTGGCGGGCGCGGTTCTCGGGCACCTCCAGGACCCCGCACCGCCCGGGGACCGGCTCGGGCGTCGCCGGACACGGGCCGCTCACGAAGTGCGCCGCCGGTCCTGACCGGGGCTCATGGACGGGCGGTGACAGGGCACTGCCCGGCGTGGGGCCGGCCGCACCCAGGAGGGCCAGAGCGGCGACGACCGCCGCCCGGGTGCGCGCGCCCCGGAAGCACTGCCGCGCGTACCGGTACTGCGACGACCGTCTTCGGACGAGCCTGCCGATCCCGCGAACGGACGGCAGGCACCGCGGACTGATGCCCTGGTGCACCATGTGATCCCGTCTCTCCGGCGTCCCGGGCCGCCCCGTCCCGACGACGCCCTGTGGCTCCGCCGCCGCCGTACGGTCCGGCGGCGCTTGTGCCGCCAGCCTGCGTCCGGGGCAGGTCCGCCACCAGCGGTCGGCGCCACTCGGAGCAGCCCGGCATCACCCGGGGTCCCGCACCGCCGGCCCGGCCTGGTCCTGCAGGCGCAACCTTTCCCGCCGGCGTCTCGTTCGCCCCGTCGTGAAGTCCCTCGACACCCCCGGCGGCACCGCCGCACCGCCCCCGGTCCTGTACGTCCGCGCCGCCGTGCCCGGGGACGCCGAGCTGCTCGCGCGCTGGCGGCGGGAGGCGGCGGCCTGGGTGGCCCTGCGACACGGGAACGCGCAGTGGTCCGGCCCGGACCGGCCGGAGCGGCGGCTCAGGCTGATCGCCCGGGGTGCGACGGTGCTGGCCCAGCTCGAACCGGACGGTCCGGCGGTGGCCACCTGCACGGTCTGCCCCCGCGGCAGCCGGCGACGGTGGACGGACGAGGAGCGTGCCGTCCCGGCCCGTTACCTGCGCAAGAGCGCCGTCGACCGCGCCCACGCGGGCCGCGGCATCGGCCGCCTGCTGCACGAGTGGGCCGGTCACCGGGCGGCCGCCGCGGGCGCCGCCGTCCTGCGCCTGGACGCCCGCTCGGACAACCCCGGGCTACAGGGCTACTACCGCGACTGCGGCTGGCGGCACGTCAGGACGGTGCCGGGGATGGCCTCGGGGGCGCTCTTCGAGACGCCGGCGCTGCTCCGCCCCGGCCTGCCGGTCCTGGAGCTGGGCGAGATCCGGCTGCCGGGCTGACCGGAGCACGGCGCGGCGGCGGGCGGCGGGCGGCGGGCGGCGGGCGGGCGGCGACTCTCCGACGGGCCGTCAGCTGCCGCCCATGCCGCCCTGCCCCGCGACCATCGTCAGGTTCAGGCCGGTCACCGCCCGGGCCAGGCCGGGGGCCTCGGACGCCAGCCGGCCGGTGAACGCGGCTACCCGCCCGGCGTGGGCCCGCCGGTCGTGCCGGGACAGCACCAGCCGCAGGTGCCCGTGGGCGGCCAGCGCCGCCAGCACGGCGTCCCCGAACGGCGCCTCGGCCGCCGGCCCGTCGCCGCGGACCAGCTCCGCGATGCGCGCCTGGAGCTCCCGGGCCTCGCGCGGGTCGACCAGGGTCACCGCGCGCTGCGGCACGACCGGGCCGTAGGGATCGCGGTCCGCCACCGACACCACGCCGAGCACCGCCAGCCGCTGCTCGACGGCCTCCAGCGTGTCGTCCCTGCTCCGCCGGATCCACGCCTTCCAGGTGCGCGGCCGGGCGGCCAGTTCGGCGAGCAGCGTGTCGAGGACGGCGTCCCCGGTGGGCGCGTCCGTCACCACCGCGACCCGGCCGGCCGCGTCCTCGGCGGCGGCGCCCCGGTGGGCGAGCTCGGCCAGGGCGGCCGCGCGCAGCAGGTAACCGGCCCGGGTGCGGTCCTGCAGGGACTGCGCCCGGGTGTCGAAGGCCAGCAGGTAGGCGGCCAGATGCAGGGATCGGCTCATGTCCCCGACGATACGGCCCGCCGGCGCGCCCGCCATCAGCCCGCGGGACGGGCCCGCGCTCCGACCTCGGGACCACCCCGGGCGGGGGCCGTCCTCCCCCGGTCCGACGGGAGGCGCGGGCACCGTCCGGCCGGGGCGTCGGCCAGCCACAGGGGCGTCGGCCCGCTTCGGGGCGTCAGGCCGCTTCGGGGTGGAACCGGTGCAGCCCCTTGCGGTCGTAGTACGTGGTCATCGCGAAGCCGAAGACCAGCGCCGCGACCGTCCCGATCGCGATCATGGTCCAGGCCCGGGCCAGGCCCGCGTCGGCCTGCGCGTCGAAGTACAGGATCGCCCGGACGCCGTCGCTGAGCTGGCGCATCGGCTCGAACTCCGCCAGCCACCGGTAGAAGTCCGGCAGCGCGTACAGCGGGATGGTCGCCCCGGAGGACGGCAGCGAGAGCGCGATGAAGACGAACATGCTGATCAGCTGCCCGATGCCGCCGAACGCCGCGAGCAGCGCCTGCGCACCGAGCCCCACCGCCGAGGTGGCGCAGACCGAGAAGACCCAGAGCAGCGGCAGGTGCGAGGCGTCCATGCCCAGCACCACCACGGTCGCCAGCATCACCAGGCTGGAGGTCAGCAGCGACAGCCCGACCGACATCACCGAGGTGATGACCAGGGTCTGGGTGCGGCTGATCCGCACCAGCGGGCGCTGGGTGCGGATCGGCCCCACCTCGCTGGCCGCGTAGCCGAGCGCCACGTCGACGCCGTTGCCGATCACGTTGGCGCCCAGGAAGCCGCAGAGGACGAGCAGCAGCGTGTAGTAGAACGCCGTCAGGCCGAGGCCGCTGTGCGCGCCGATCGGGTGGCCGACGGTGACCTCGACCGTCACCGGGTCGGCCAGCTGGAGCGCCGCGGCGTTGGTCGCCCCGCCGCCGGCGGGCTGGCCCGGCTGCTGCGCCTGGGCCTGGGCCTGGGCCGTGAGGGTCTTGCCGAGCTGTACCGAGGCCTGCCGGGCGGCCGCCTGGGAGATCTGCGAGGCCAGTGAGGAGGCCAGGCTGCCGACCCCGGGGTTGGTCAGCACGGTCATCGTCGGCCGCGGCGGCGGCTGCGGTCCGGCCGGGGTGCCGAGGGCGGCGACGGCGGCCGTGAAGCCGGCCGGGACCTCCAGCGCGCCGGCCAGCTTGCCCTTGGACAGCAGATCGTCGGCCCCGGCCCGGTCGAGCAGCCGCCAGTTGACCTGGTCCCCCGGGTCCGGCGCGTCGGCGATGCCCTCGGTGATCTGCGCGCCGAGGTTCAGCTGCTGCCCGGCCACCACGGCCCCCTGGTCGGAGTTGATCAGGCCGATCGGCAGCCGGTGCAGGTCTCCGCGGGGGTTGACGATGCCGCCCATGTAGAGCAGCGAGAGCAGGAAGCCGACCGTGCAGATGATGATCGTCGGCGCCAGCCAGACCTTGGGGTTCCGCAGGACCTGCGAGGCCCGCACGCCGGCCTCGGGCCGGTTCGAAGTCATGGCTCTCCCGTGGACGTCGTTCGGTCGGCCCCCCGGCCCGAACGTAGCCGTCCGCCCGCGCCCCGCCATGGCGCCTCGCCCGCACCGCCGGCCGGGCAGACCCGGTCGGCGGTGCGGGATCGCGGCGGTCAGTGCTTCAGCGCGTCCGAGCCCCGGTAGCCCGCGGGCACGCCCTGGGCGAAGACCACGTCGGCCTTCATGTGCCGGGTGCGCAGCTCCAGGATCTCCTGGTAGGCGGGCGAGTCGTACCAGGCGCGCGCCTGCTCGCGGTCGGGGAACTCGATCACGATCAGGTCCTGGCCCCAGGAGCCCTCGACCGTCTCGACGCCGCCGCCGTGGACCAGGAAGCGCCCGCCGAAGGGCTCCAGGGTCGCGTCGACCCGCTCCAGGTACTCGACGATGTCCGGGCCGAACTCGACGGAGTGGACGTGCGCGAGAGCGTAGGCGGTCATGGTGTTCTTCCCCCTGTTTCGTTCCGGGCGCCGCCAAGTCGTTCCGGCTGCCCGGGTGTTCGGTCCGCCGGCCCGTTCCGGCGTGTCTCCGACAGTACCGGCCCGCGGGCGGGCCGGAATCAGTCAGGGATAGGTATCGGACATGGGTAGCGGCGGCGCGGGAACGACCGGTCGTCCTTCGCTCCCACCCCCTGGCGCGATGACTAAGCGCTTGCTTAGACTCACTCCGTCCGACGTCCAGCTCCCGGGAGCCGCCATGTTGTCCGCAGAGAACCGCCAGATCCGCCTCGCCCGGCGGCCCGAGGGCGAGGTCCGCCCCGAGGACTGGGAGCACGTCACCGAGGCGGCCGCCGCGCCCGGCGAGGGACAGTTCGCCGGCCGCACCCGCTTCATCTCGCTGGACCCGGCGATGCGCGGCTGGCTGGACGACCGCCCCTCCTACCTGCCGCCGGTCGGCCTCGGTGAGGTGATGCGGGCCGGCTCGGTGGTCGAGGTCACCGAGTCCAACCACCCCGGCTTCACGACGGGCGACCTGGTGGCCGGCACCTTCGGCGTCCAGGAGCACGTGGTCTCCGACGGCCGGGGCACGCTGAAGATCGACCCGTCCGAGGCCTCGCCGTCGACCTTCCTCGGCGCCCTCGGCATGCCCGGCATGACGGCCTACTTCGGGCTGCTGGACGTCGGCGCGCTCAAGGAGGGCGAGACGGTGGTGGTCTCCGGCGCCGCGGGCGCCGTGGGCACCATGGTCGGCCAGATCGCCAAGGCCAAGGGCTGCCGGGTCGTCGGCATCGCCGGCGGGGCCGAGAAGTGCGCCCTGCTGACCGGCGAACTCGGCTTCGACGCCGCGATCGACTACCGCACCGAGAACGTCAGGAAGGCGCTGCGCACCCACGCCCCGGACGGCATCGACGTCTACTTCGACAACGTCGGCGGCGAGATCCTGGACGCGGCGCTGGCCTGCCTGGCGATGCACGCCCGGGTGGTGGTCTGCGGCGCGATCAGCCAGTACAACGCCACCGACGGCGTGCAGGGCCCGTCGAACTACCTGTCGCTGCTGGTGCGCCGGGCCCGGATGGAGGGGTTCGTGGTCTTCGACTACGCGCCGCGCTTCACCGAGGCCGCCCGCGAGATCGGCGGCTGGATCGCCGACGGGCGGATCAAGGTACTGGAGCACGTGGTCCGGGGCACCGTGGACGACTTCCCGCAGACCCTGCAGATGCTCTTCCGGGGCGAGAACACCGGCAAGCTCGTCCTCGAACTGGTCTGAGCGCACCGCCCGCGGGCGGGCCGGCTCACGCGGTGAGCGGCCCGTCCGAGGGGCGCACCGGGGCCGGAAGGTCGGTGCTGCCGCGCAGGTAGCGGTCGACGGCGGCGGCCACCGCCCGGCCCTCGGCGATCGCCCAGACGATCAGCGACTGGCCGCGCCCGGCGTCGCCCGCGACGAACACGCCGTCCGCCCGCGCGGCGAAGTCCTCGTCGCGGGCCAGCCGGCCCTGCCGGTCGACGGCGAGGCCCAGCTGGCGGGCCACGCGGCACCGTCCGGGGCCGGAGAAGCCCAGCGCGAGCAGCGCCAGCTCGGCCGGGAGGGTCCGCTCCGTGCCCGGCCGGGGCCGGCGGTCGCCCGGCCGGGCCTCGGCGAACCGGACCGCCGCCAGCCGCCCGTCCGCGCCCGCCTCGAACCCCACCGTGGTCGCCGCGAACACCCGCGGCTCGGCCGCCGAACCGCCGGCCTCCTCGTGCGAGGTGGTCACCCGGTAGACCTTCGGGTGGACCGGCCAGGGCTGGCCGGCCGACCGGCGGTCGGGCGGCCGGGGGTTGATGTCGAACTGGGTGACGGCCGCGGCCCGCTGGCGCAGCGCCGTGCCCAGGCAGTCGGCGGCCGTGTCGCCGCCGCCGACGATCACCACGCTGCGGCCCTCGGCGGTCAGCGGGGAGACCGCGCGGTCGCCCTCGTCCACCCGGTTGGCCAGGGTCAGGTAGGTGATCGCCTGGTGGATGCCGGGCATCCGGCGTCCGGGCACCGGGAGGTCCCGGCAGGCCGTGGCGCCGACCGCGACCACCAGCGCGTCGCACCGGGCCCGCAGCTCGTCCGCGGGCACGTCGCGGCCGACCGCCACACCCGCACGGAACGTGGTGCCCTCGGCCCGCATCTGTTCGATCCGCCGGTCCAGGCGGTGCTTCTCCAGGCGGAACGGCGGGATGCCGTAGCGCAACAGCCCGCCGATCCGGTCGGCGCGCTCGTACACCGTGGTGGTGTGACCGGCCCGCGTCAGCTGCTGGGCGGCGGCCAGTCCGGCCGGGCCGGAGCCGACCACGGCCACCCGCCGGCCGGTCATCCGCTCCGGGGGCTGCGGCCGGTCGTCCCCGTCCTCCCAGGCCCGGTCGGCGATCGCCAGCTCCACGTTCTTGATCGTCACGGCGTCGGAGTCGATCGCCAGCACGCAGGCGCTCTCGCACGGGGCGGGGCAGAGCCGGCCGGTGAACTCGGGGAAGTTGTTGGTGGCCAGCAGGCGTGCGGCGGCCGAGTGCCAGCCGCCGCGGGCCACCAGCGTGTTCCAGTCCGGGATCAGGTTGCCCAGCGGGCAGGCCCGGTGGCAGAACGGGAGGCCGCAGTCCATGCACCGGGCCGCCTGGCCGCCGATCACCGGGAGCAGCGCACCCTCCCGGTAGACCTCGTGCCAGTCCCCCAGCCGCTCCTGCGGTGCCCGGCGCTCGCGCGGCCGCCGGGGCGTGGTGAAGAAGGCCATGCGGTCGGCCTGGGGATCAGCCATCGCGGTCTCCGGCAGGACGTGCCAAAGCGGGCCACGGTGACGGCGCCGTACCGCGACCGTGCCGCCGCAGCCGTACGCCGCGACCGACCCGGTGTGGCCCACCGGTGTGGCCCACCCGGCGCGCCCGCGGACTGCGCGCCACCGTGTGGCCACGGTACGCCTGCGAACCGCCCGGCGGGAGGGGGTACCGGCGGGCGGTCTCGCGGCGGTAGTCCCGTGCGGGCGGTCACTCGGTGGCGAGGGCGGCGTGCGGGGCGTGCGCAGGGGCGTGCGCGAGGGGCCCCGTCAGGCCCGGAGGAAGGCCTCCAGGGCGGTGGCGAAGGCCACCGGTACCTCGTGCATCGGGTAGTGCCCGGCGTTGGCGAGCACCTCCAGCTCCGCGTTCGGGTAGGTGGCCAGCCAGGTGCCGCGCATCACCTCGGCGGACAGGGCCGGGTCGTGCTCGCCGACGAACACCTTGACCGGGAGGGTGCTGCCGGCCACCTCGGCCGAGAAGTCCCGGGTGCTCCAGTCCGCCAGGTAGGCCGCCACCGCCTCCGGCCGGGAGCCGGCCACCGACCGGGCCGTCATCGCGTCCAGCCAGCGGGCGCAGGCGCGGTTCCCGGTGACCAGGTCCAGGATGGCCCGGCGGTTGGCGGCGTGCTCCGCCGCGCCGTGGAACAGGTCGTACGCGTCGCCCTCCAGCGGGTAGGCGCTCGCCGGGACGGGGGCCACCCCGGCCAGCCGGCTCACCCGGCCCGGCGCCTCCGCGAGCACGCGCTGCGCCGCCTTGGCGCCCATCGAGTGCCCGACCAGCGCGAACTCGGCCCAGCCCAGCCGGTCGGCGAGCGCGAGCGTGTCCGAGGCGATCTCGTCGACGGTGAACTCGCCCTCAACGTCCCGGCGTTCGCCGTAGCCTCGATAGTCGAGGAGAGCGTAGGTGAAGGCTTCCGGGTCGAGGTGGTCGAGGAACTGGCCCCAGTCGGCGCTGGTGCAGAGCCAGTCGTGCAGGACGAGGACCTTGCACGCGCCGGTTCCGATGGTGCGGTGACGGATCGTCATGAACGGCTCCCTTGGCGTGGACGACGGCGGTTACCTTCCCGCCGGCCCCGGTGCTACTCCCGCTGTCCGTGCTGGTGCCGCGCCTCGCGGCGGCGGTGCGGCCACAGGGCCAGGCCGAGGCCGCCGGCGGCGGCCGCCAGGCC
>NZ_JBEYVJ010000253.1:0-10698 GCF_040643935.1 Kitasatospora sp. NPDC047058
GCCGTCATGCACCCCCCCCCCCCCGGCGGCCCCCGCCCCGGCGACGGCCCCGGCCGTCAGACGGCCGGGGCCGGGGCGCGCGGTGTGGTGCCGCGGGTCAGGACTGGGCATTGCGTCCGGCGCGCCGGCGCAGCGAGCGGATCCCGAACCAGGCCGCCCCGGCGATCAGCGCCGAGCCGCCGAGCATCTCCGCGGTGTTGGAGCCGGAGGTGCCGCCGCCGCCGGTGCCGACGCCGCCGTGCGGTCCGGGCTTCGGCGAGCCGCTGGGGTACGCCGTGGGGGAGTGGCCGGGTGCCGGGGACGGCGACGGTGACGGGCTGGCGGAGGCGCTCGGCGACGGACGGCCCGAGGGCGACGGGCGGCCCGAGGGTGACGCCGAGGCCGAGGACGACGGGGAGCTGCTCGCGGACGGGGAGCCCGAGGGCGACGGCGAGGAGGAGGAGCACTGAACGTCGAACACCTTGTGCTTGGCACTGCCGTTCTGGCCGACGAAGGTCCAGTTCAGCCGGTAGTGCCCCTCCGGCAGGCTGTAGGTGCTGGTCGCCCCGGTGCCGTTGGTCAGCACGATCGACCCGGCCAGGACGAGGGCGTTCCCGGTCGGCGGCTGCTGGTCGATGGTCCAGCTGACCAGCTGGAGGGTGTCGAAGTTGAAGGCGTCCAGGTAGAACTGGCAGACCTTCGCGTCCTCGTTCTGGCTGGTGACCGGGGTGGTGCTGTCGTGGATCTTGACGTCGCCGTTGTCGCCCGGCGCGGCGGACGCGACCGGTGCCGCGCCGAAGGCGAGCGCGGTCGCCGCCGCGGTGGCGCCGAGCATGCGGCGGGCGGACGGGAGGGGACGGGCGGTGGCTCTCACGAGTGGTGCTCCAGGGTCGGTGGCCGCGCTCGGGGGCGGGCGGCCGTGCAGCCCACCGTCGGTCCGGCCGCCGGGCGCGGCAAGCGTGCCACGCGCGCTCCCGTGATCCTTCGTCACAATGGCGCAACGCTCCGCCACTGTCCGTATGCTCCTGTCCCGCGCCCCTGGCCGGCACCCCGGCCGGGCCGCCCGATTGTGCGTCAACTACCCATCAGGAGGCACGCCTTGGTGTTCCACAGCGAGTTCCCGGAGGTCGCCCTCGTCGACCTGCCGATCCACGACGCGGTGCTCGGGGAGGCGGACCGCCACGGTGACCGGCCGGCCCTGATCGACGGCGTCACGGGGGAGACGGTCGGTTACGCCCGGCTCGCCACGGTCGTGCGCCGGGTCGCCGCCGGACTCGCCGAGGCGGGCGTGCGCCGGGGCGACGTGGTGGCGCTGTACAGCCCCAACACGATCGGCTACCCGATGGCCTTCTTCGGCGCCACCCGGGCCGGCGCCACCGTCACCACCGTCTCCTCGCTGTCCACCGCGGGCGAGCTGGCCGGGCAGCTGGCCGACAGCGGCGCCCGCTGGCTGGTCACCGTCTCGCCGTTCCTCGCCACCGCCCGGCAGGCCGCCGGGAAGCTCGCCGCCGAGGGCACGCCGCTCGCCGAGATCATCGTGCTGGACGGCGCCGAGGGCCACCGCTCGCTGGCCGACCTGCTGGCCTCCACCGGCCCCGAACCCGAGCCCGCCATCGACCCCGCGCGCGACGTCGCCGTGCTGCCCTACTCCAGCGGCACCACCGGCCTGCCCAAGGGCGTGATGCTCACCCACCGCTCGATCGCCACCAACCTGGCCCAGACCGACGCCCTCTACCACCCCGCCGAGGGCGAACGGATCCTCGCCGTCCTCCCCTTCTTCCACATCTACGGCCTGGCCGCCCTGCTGAACCAGCCACTGCGCTGCGGCGCCACCGTCGTCGTCCTGCCCCGCTTCGACCTGGAACAGTTCTGCCGCACCATCGAGGAGCAGCGCGTCCAGGCCCTGCTCGTGGCCCCGCCGATCGCCCTCGCCCTCGCCAAGCACCCCGTCGTCGACCGCTTCGACCTCTCCTCGGTCGAGTACCTGCTCTGCGCCGCCGCCCCGCTGGACCGCGAGCTCGCCGAGGCCTGCGCCCGCCGGCTCGGCCTGCCGCGGGTCCTCCAGGGCTACGGCATGACCGAACTCTCGCCGGTCTCGCACATCCTCTCGCCCGCCGACCCGGACCCCTCGCCGGGGTCGGTCGGCCGGATGCTGCCCTCCACCGAACTGCGGGTCGCCGCACTCGACGGCGGCGACACCGACCTCGGCCCGGGCGAGCCGGGCGAGCTGCTGATCCGCGGCCCGCAGGTGATGAAGGGCTACCTCGGCCACCCCGCCGACACCGCCGCCACCGTCGACGCCGACGGCTGGCTGCACACCGGCGACATCGGGTACGTCGACGAGCGCGGCTACCTCTTCGTCGTCGACCGGGTGAAGGAGCTCATCAAGTACAAGGGGTACCAGGTCGCCCCCGCCGAGCTGGAGGCCCTGCTGCTCGGCCACCCCGGGATCGCCGACGCCGCGGTCATCGGCGTCACCGACGCCGAGGGCACCGAGCGGCCCAAGGCCTTCGTCGTCCGCGCCCCCGGCTCCACGCTCACCGAGGAGGAGGTCACCGCCTTCGTGGCCGGCCAGGTCGCCCCCTACAAGAAGGTGCGCGCGGTGGAGTTCGTGGAGGCCGTCCCGAAGTCCCCGGCCGGCAAGATCCTCCGCCGCGAGCTGCGCGCCCGGGAGGCCGCCCGCTGAGCGGCACCCGCCCGTCTGCGAGGATCGACCCGCCGTTCCGCCGCACGAACAGGACCAGCCGCCGACGATGACCACGCACCCCGCCGCCCGCACCCCGCAGCAGGACCGCAGCCGCGCCACCCGGCAGCGGCTGCTGGCGGCGGCCGTCGACTGTCTCGCCGAGGTCGGCTGGAACGGCTCCACGGTGAGCGTCGTCGCCGAACGGGCCGGCGTCTCGCGCGGCGCCGCCCAGCACCACTTCCCGACCCGCGAGGACCTGTTCACCGCGGCCGTCGAGCACGTCACCGCCGAGCGGCTGGCCGCCGTCCGCGCCCACGCGGACGAGCTGCCGGCCGCCGGCCCCGAACGCACGGAGGCGGTGGTCGGCATGATCGTGCGCCTCTACACCGGACCGCTGTTCCGCGCCGCCCTGCACCTGTGGGTCGCCGCCGCCACCGAGGAGCCGCTGCGCGAGCGGATCATCGCCCTGGAGGGCCACGTCGGCCGCGAGGCCCACCGGGCCGCCGTCGAGTTCCTCGGCGCCGACCAGACCGTGCCCGGCGTCCGCGAGACCGTCCAGGCCACCCTCGACATGGCCCGCGGCCTCGGCCTGGCCAACCTGCTCACCGACGACAGCGCCCGACGATCCGGAGTGATCCGGCAGTGGGCGAGCGTTCTTGAGGGTACGCTGCGGCCGGTACGCCCATGACGCCCGTACACCAGGCGCGTCCGGCACGTTCCCCCGACCAAGGGGTCGCCGGGCGGCCGATGTCCGTGCAGTCTGGAGAAGAACCCCGGCCGGTACGGACCGCGAGGCCCCTCCCGGCCGGGAACGAGCCGAACCGGGGTGCTGCCTGATCATGCACGGACACGAGTGGGATGCGACCGACGCCGCCGGCCCCGCACCGGGCGGGAGCGCCCTGCGCCTGGACGGCCACCGCCTGGTCCCGCTCGCCACCGCACTGCTCCAGGCCGACGGCCTGATCCTGCACTGGAGCGAGGACGCCGAGGCGCTGCTCGGCTACTCCGCGGACGAGGCCGTCGGCAGCTACGCCGCCCGCCTGTTCACCGGCGAGGCCGACCGCCCCGAGGTGCTCGCCCTGTTCGAGCGCATCATGGCCGGCAAGGGCTGGTCCGGCGTCTTCCCGGTCCGCCACCGCGACGGCCACCACGTCGAACTGGAGCTGCGCACCTACCCGATAGCCGGCCCCGGCGGCACCCTGCTGCTGCTCGCCACCGCCTCCGACACCGGGGCCCTGCACCGGGTCGAGGCCGACCTCGCCGTCCTCGACGGCATCTTCGGCCAGTCCCCGATCGGCATGGCCGTCTACGACACCGACCTGCGCTACGTCCGGCTCAACGAGGCGCTGGCCCGGATGAACGGCGTCCCCGTCGAGGACCACCTCGGCCGCCGGATCGGCGCCGTCCTGCCCGGCATCAACGGCGCCGAGATAGAACAGACCATGAGACAGGTCCTGGTCACCGGACGGCCCGTGGTCGACGCCCGCTCGCACGGCCGCGTCCCCGGCGACCCGCGCCGCGACCGCGCCTGGTCCGCCTCCTACTTCCGGCTGGAGGACTCCACCGGCCGGGTCTTCGGCGTCTGCTCCTCCATCATCGACGTCACCGAACGCTTCCAGGCCGAGGCCCGCGCCGCCCGCGCACAGGAACGTCTCGCCACCATCGCCGAGGCCACCTCCCGGATCGGCACCACCCTCGACCTCCAGCGCACCGCCGAGGAGCTGATCGAGGCCGTCGTCCCGCGCTTCGCCGACTTCGCCACCGTCGACCTGCTCGAACCCGTCCTGCGCGGCGCCGAACCCACCGCCATCCCGGAGGACCGCACGGTCCAGCTGCGCGCCGTCGCCGTCGGCGAGTCCTACGAGTCCGGCCTCGCCCACGCCGTCGACACCGTCGGCGAGGTCAGCGAGTACGCGCCCGGGCGCAGCTACACCCAGTGCCTGCGCAGCGGCCGCCCGCTGCTGCGCGCCCACGTCGACGAGGAGGTGCTCCGCGGCCTGGTCGCCAGCGACGACCGGGTCGCCCCCGGGATCGCGGCCGGCATCCACTCGTACCTGATGCTGCCGGTGACCGCCCGGGGCATGGTGCTCGGCGGCGCCGAGTTCATCCGGATGCGCAACCCCGAGCCGTTCACCGCCGCCGACGTCGCCCTCGCCGAGGAACTCGTCGCCCGCACCGCGCTCGCCATCGACAACGCCCGGCTCTACCGGCGCGAGCGCGAGACCGCGCTCACCCTGCAGCGCAGCCTGCTCCCGCAGGAGATCCACCGCACGCTGGGCCTGGAGATCGCCTACCGCTACCTGCCCAGCAGCGTGGTCAGCGAGGTCGGCGGCGACTGGTTCGACGTCGTCCCGCTCTCCTGCGGCCGGGTCGCCCTCGTCGTCGGCGACGTGATGGGCCACGGCATCCGTGCCGCCGCCACCATGGGCCAGCTGCGCACCGTCGCCCGCACCCTCGCCACCCTGGACATGCCGCCGGAGCAGGTGCTCACCCGGCTGGACGAGACCGCCTCGGGCATCGGCGAGGGCCAGTTCGCGACCTGCATCTGCGCCGTCTACGACCCGCTGGAACGCACCGTGCAGGTCGCCTCGGCCGGCCACCTGCCGCCGGTCTCGGTCGGCCCCGACGGCACCGCCCGCAAGATCGACGTGCCCCCGGGCGTCCCGCTCGGCGTCGGCGGCGTCGCCTTCGAGTCGATCGAGTTCACCCTCCCCGAGGGCGGCCTGGTCACCCTCTACACCGACGGCCTGGTCGAGCGGCGCGGCCAGGACATCGACGACGGCATCGACCTGCTGGCCCGCACCCTGGCCGGCCCCGGCCGCACCCTGGAGGAGAGCTGCGACGCCGTCCTCGGCGCGCTGGTCACCGACGGCACCGACGACGACATCGCCATGATCATGGCCCGGGTGCTGCCGCTGCCCGCCGACCGGATCGCCGACCTCCCGCTCACCGGCGGCGGCCGCCTCCCCGGCAAGGCCCGCCGCTTCACCCGCGCCACCCTCGACGCCTGGGGCCTGTCCGCCCTCTCCGACTACGCCGAGCTGCTGGTCAGCGAACTGGTCACGAACGCCCTGCTGCACGCCGACGCCCCGCGCCGGCTGCGCCTCTTCCGCGACCGCGTCCTCACCGTCGAGGTCGCCGACGCCGGCGGCCAGACGCCCCAGCTGCGCCCCTTCGCCGAGCAGGACGAGGGCGGCCGCGGGATGTTCCTGGTCAGCGAGCTCGCCCAGCGCTGGGGCAGCCGCCTGACCCGGGACGGCAAGGTGGTCTGGGCCGAGCTGGAACTCCCCTTCGGCACGGTCTGACCGGCCGCCACCGCCCGCCGCCACGGTCCGCCGCCCCGGCGGGCGCGGACGGTCCCCGGGCACGGACGTTCCCCGCGTCCCGGAAGGGGCGCGGGGAACGGTAGGGCGTGCGGTGGGGGCGTGGGCCGCCGCTACGCGCTCGCCTTCTCCGGCTGCCGCTCCGGCTGCTCCGGCTGCTCCGCCGCGGCCCGGGGCAGCCCGCGCAGGAGGCGCCAGCCCAGCACCGAGGCGGCCAGCAGCAGGGTGCCCGCCAGGATGGCCGCGACGTTCATGCCGTGCACGAAGGAGTCCCGGGCGCTCGCCAGCAGCGGCCCGGCCAGCGGCTGCGGCAGGCTCCCGGCGGCCTCGACCGCGCCGCCCAGCGACTCGCCGGCCCGGGCGGCCGCCGCCGGGTCCGTCCCGGCCGGGACGGCCAGCCCGCTCGCGTACAGCGAGCCGACCACCGAGCCGACCAGGGCGATGCCGAGCGCGGTGCCCAGCTCGTACGCGGTCTCCGAGACCGCCGAGGCGGCGCCGGCCTTGTCGGCGGGGGCGGCGCTCAGCACCAGGTCGGCACCGAGCGTGTACACCACGCCCTCGGCGGTGCCGACGATCAGGAAGGCGGCGGCCAGCACCAGGTAGGTGGTGTCCTGCTGGATCCAGCCGATCAGCCCGAGGCCGACGCCCATGGCCAGCAGGCCGGCCGTCAGCGCGGCCCGGGGGCCGATCCGCCGGACCAGCCGGGCGGTCAGCAGGCCGCCGACCACCGCGCCGGCGAAGGCCGGCAGCTCGGCCAGGCCCGCCTTGAGCGGATCGTAGCCGCGGACCAGCTGCAGGTACTGCGAGGTCACGAAGACCACGCCGGAGAGCCCGACCAGCGCGGTGAGCGAGGCCAGCACGGCCGCGGTGAACCGCCGGTCGCCGAAGAGCCGGACGTCCAGCAGCGGGGTGGTCAGGCGCAGCTGGCGGCGGACGAAGACGGCCAGCGCGGCGGCGCCCAGCACGCCCGCGACCGGCACGTCCCAGCGGGCCACGCCGTGGGCCGCGGCCTCCTTGATCGCGTAGACCACGCCGATCACGCCCGCCAGGGACAGCGCCACGCTCAGCACGTCCCAGCGGCCCGGCGCGGGGTCGCGGGACTCGGGGAGCAGCCAGCGGCCGAGGGCGAGCAGCAGCACCACGACCGGGATGTTCAGCAGGAACACCGAGCCCCACCAGAAGTGCTCCAGCAGCACCCCGCCGACCACCGGGCCGAGGGCGGCCCCGGCGGTGGCGGCCGCGCCCCAGATGCCGATCGCGGTGGCCCGCTCGCGGTCGTCCGGGAAGAGGCCGCGGATCAGCGACAGGGTGGACGGCATGATGGTCGCCCCGGCCACGCCGAGCAGTGCGCGGGCCAGGATGAGCCAGCCGGCGCTCGGCGCGTAGGCGGCCATCAGCGAGGCGGCGCCGAACGCGGTGGCGCCGGCCAGCAGCAGCCGCCTGCGGCCGATCCGGTCGCTCAGCGAGCCCATGCTGACCAGCAGGCCGGCGAGCACGAAGGAGTACGCGTCGCCGATCCAGAGCAGCTGGGTGCCGCTCGGGCGCAGCGTCTCGCTGATCGACGGTATGGCGAGGGAGAGGACGGTCGCGTCGACGGCGACCAGGGTGACGGCCAGGACGAGGACGGCGAGGCCGGTCCAGCGCTGACGGGGGCCGGTGTGGACGGTACTGCTCATGGGGTATCGGTTTCCGGCCCCGGTTCCGGGGGCCTGTGGTCCGAGCTGCTGTGGATGAGGATGCGGACGGGGGGCGGGAGCGGGGGCGGCGCTACGGGCGTCGCAGTGCGCCGCCCAGGAAGAGCTCGGCGAGGGAGAAGGCGGCGTCGCGCGGGGCGAGCCGGCCGTCCTGGATGGCCCAGCCGATGCCGGCCACCAGGTCGAAGAAGGCCTCGCTCAGCCAGGCGGCGGACAGCTCGACCCGGAAGACGCCCTCCTGCTGGCCGCGCAGGAAGAGCGCGTGCAGCCGGACGATCTGCTGTTCCCAGAGGTCGTTGATCTCGTCGTCGTCGTAGAGCTGGTTCTCGCCGGCCAGGAAGGCGCAGAGGGCGGCGTCGGGGACGGTCGCGTCGACCAGGCGGCGCAGCGCGGTGTGGGCGTCGCCCTCCTCGACGGCGGCGGTGTCGAGGGCGGTGCCGAACCGGCGGAGCCCGAGCATGCCGACCTCGCGGATCAGCGCGTCGCGGCCCGGGAAGAGCCGGTGCAGGGTGGCGCGGCTGATGCCCGCGGCGCGGGCGATCTCGTCGAGGTGGGCGGTCGGGCGGCGGGAGAGCACGCCGACGGCGGCTTCGAGGACGGAGTCACGGTCGGTGGCCATGGAACGAGCATACTCCGAATGAGACATCCATGTCTCAAACTTTGTCTTCGTGCTGCAGATGAGTCGCGTTCTTCCGGCGGTGGCGGCTGCGGAAGCCGGGTGAGGGCAGCAAAAAACCGGGGACGGCGGTCGCCGTCCCCGGTCACGGGTGCGCTGCGGTCAGCTCTGGTTGTAGAAGCCGGTGTCGTCCAGCGGGCGGTCGATCACCATCACCTCGACGTCGGCCGGCGTCAGCAGGAACACCCGGCGGGCGATCCGCTCGATGCCCCCGCGGGTGCCGAAGATCAGGCCGGAGGCGAAGTCGACCATCCGCTTGGCCTCGGCCTCGTCCATCTCGGTGAGGTCCATGACCACGGGCGTGCTCGCCCGGATGTGCTCGCCGACCGTCCGGGCCGCCTCGAAACCCGTCGGCCGCAGGGAGACGATCTTCGTGGGAGCGGGGGAGGACGATACCGTCTCCTGCTCGATCCACTCGTCGTCGTACACCGCGGCCGGGTAGTTCCCGGAGGGCATCAGCCACCCGTTGTGGTGCTCGTCGCGAAGTGCTCCCATGCCGCGCCTCCCTGCCTCGTTCCGTACAGGTCCCCCGGTGCGCGTGTCCTTTTGACACGTCATCCACTCGTCGGAACTGTCCGAGTATCGCACTGATCACCGGTCCCGTGCCCGCTCGCGACCCCCGTACGAGTCGTGCCGCGCCGGAAACCCGGGCGAACCCGGGCAACTGTTGCGACGCAAGGGGGCGGCGGACGGTTGCGCGCGTAGACCATATCGGTCGCGGTCACCCCTTAATTGACCTTCTGTCAACAATGTGGGAACGATTTCACTCGCCGGTCGAGCCGTCCACCAGCTCCCGCAGCAGATCGGCGTGGCCGTTGTGCCGGGCGTACTCCTCGACCATGTGCACCAGGATCCAGCGCAGCGTCACCTGCTCGCCCCGGCGGTCGCGTTGGCCGACGGTGTCCAGCGGCAGGCCGGCGCAGGCCTGCCGGGCGGCCGCGACCTGGCGCTGCCAGGTCGCGAAGTCCGCCTCGGCGTCGGCGGTGTCGATCAGGTCGAAGTCGCCGTCGGGGTGCTCCTCGCTGCAGTAGAGCTCGTCCGAGTCGATCTCCTCGCCGAGCAGGATGGCGCGGAACCAGAAGTGCTCCACCTCGGCCATGTGCCGGACCAGGCCGAGCAGCGAGAGCGAGGACGGCGGGACGGAGCGCAGCCGCAGCTGGTCGGCGGTCAGGCCCTCGCACTTGCGGGCCAGGGTGGCGCGGTGGAAGTCCAGCCAGGCGGTCAGCATGGCCGTCTCGTCCGCGGCGAACGGGGGATCGGTCCGGGCGGTGTCGGAGATCACGGGGTTTGTCATGGCCGCCATCCTGGCGCAGCCGGGCGGCGGAAGCGACCGAATACCCGGTGGGGGTGCCGGGACGCTCCGCGACGGTGGGGGCTCCGCCGGGTCGGCGGGGCGCTCAGGCGGCGGCCGAGCGCCGGCGGGCCGCGGCCCGCCAGAGCGAGACGAGGCTCAGCACGACGAGCACGGCGATCCCCCCGGCCGACACCAGGAAGGCCGCCGACCCCGGTTCGCCCGCGCTGGCCGCCGCCGTCACGTAGACCGCGGTGGTCGGGACGACGCCGAGCGCGGTCGCGGTGAGGAAGGGCAGGAACCGCACGCCGGAGAAGGCCGCGCCGTAGTTGCCGGCCTGGAACGGCAGCCCGGGCAGCAGGCGCAGCAGCAGCACGCTGCGGAACCCCTGCTCGGTGAACCGGCGGTCCAGGGAGGTCAGCATCCGCCCGCGCAGGTACGGGCGGAGCGCGTCGCGCCCGAGCAGCCGGCCGAGCGCGAAGGCCATCGCCGCGCCGAGCGTCGTGCCCAGGACGGCCAGCAGCACGCCCTGCTGGATGCCGAGCAGCAGCCCGGCCGCCGCGTTCAGCGCGGGCCGGGGCATGAAGGCGAGCGTCCCCACCGCGTAGACCAGGGTGAACACCGGAGCCAGCCAGTACCCCGGCACCCCGGCCGGGAGCCCGCCGGAGAGCAACGCCGCAGGGCTCCACAGGAACAGCGAACCGGCCGCCGCCGCGAGGATCACCACCAGCAGGACGAACCGCGGCCACGGCGAGCGCCCCGGCCGGGCGGACGGCGGCGGTGGCGGCGACGGCTGGGGTGGCGGCGATGCGGCTTCGGGCACCGCCCGAGCCTAACCCGTGGGCCGCCGTCCCCCTGCGCGGGCCCGCACGGGCCGGCCCGGTCCGCCGACCGGGCCGGCCACGTGCGGCGCGGGGTCCTGCTCGGACACGCCTCAGGACGCGGCCGGGGTGTGCGGAGGTCGGGACATCGTCACCGGGCACCGGCGGGGCCGGCAAGCTGCTCGCGCAGACCGTCGAGCTGAACACCGGCATCCGCATCGACCACTA
>NZ_JBEYVJ010000254.1:0-10618 GCF_040643935.1 Kitasatospora sp. NPDC047058
CATGATCCGCCGCTACATCATCTGGCGGAACAAGCACGCCGCCGATCAGCGCCTACGCGAAGTCGTCACCAGGGCCAACATTGCCTGATACGGCACTAGTCCGCGGTGGCCGGTCCCGTCATCCCGCGGCCGGCTCGCTGCAGAAGACCTCCTTGACGAGCCCGTCCAGCGCCGTCGAGAAGTCGAAGGCGGTGTCGCCGGTGGTCAGTCCGGCGGTCAGGGTCCTGCTGCCGTCGGGCGTGCTGTACATCAGTGCCCCGTAGCCTCCCGGGGCGCCGCCGTTGTGGTGGTAGACGGTGACGCCGCGCTCCGGGTCCAGATCCTGCACGAACAGCCCGAGGCCGTAGCCGAGCGCCCCGTGCGGCGTGCGCATCTCGGCCATCAGCGGGGCCGGCAGGAGCGTGCCGGCGTTCAGCGCGGAGAAGAAGGTGTGGAGGTCCCGCGTGGTCGAGATCATGCCGCCGGCGCCGAGCAGCATGGAGAGGTTCTGGCGCGAGACGTCGACGACCTGCCACTGCTCGCCGTCCTGGTAGCGGTAGTAGCCGTGGGCGTGCGGCTCGGGGAGCTCGGTGACGGCACCCGCCAGCACGGTGTCCCGCAGTCCGAGCGGCTGCAGGATCCGTCGCTGCATCTCCTCGCCGTAGGAGCGGCCGGCGATCTGCTCGATCAGCAGCGCGGCCAGCGTGTAGTTGGTGTTGGAGTAGCTGAAGCCGGTCCCCGGCTCGAACCGCGCCGGCTTGGACAGCGCCAGCCCGACCAGCTCCTGCGGCTGGTAGGTGTGCAACCGGCTGTCCGCCCACTCCTTGCCCGTGGCGGGGATCCCCGGCACGATCGTGCCGTCCTCGTAGTACTCGCCGGTGTAGTTGAACAGCCCGCTGGTGTGCTGCAGCAGCATGCGTACCGTGATCCGCGGGTCCAGCCCGAGCTCGGGCAGGCGGTCGGCCACCGGGGTGTCCAGGCCGATCCTCTCCTCGGCCACCAGCTGCAGCACCGCGGTCGCGGTGAAGGGCTTGACGACGCTGCCCGCCCAGAACCGTCCGTCCGTCGGCGGCTTGGCGCTCTCGCCCAGCTTGCCCACCCCGGCGCTGCCGACCCACTCGCCCCGCTCGTCGTTCACCCGCAGCTGCACCCCGGCGAAGCCGGCGGCGACGAACTCCTCGATGGCCTTCTGCAGTTCCGGGCGCTCGGCCCCGGCGTTGGTGGCCTCGACGGTACCCAGGGACTCACTCATGATCATTCCTTGTCTCGCTGACGGGACGTGTCCGGCGCGGCGCGCACGTGCGGCCGCGGTGGTGCTCAGATGCTGCGGGCGGTGATGTCGCCGTAGGAGGTGGTCGCGGTGATGGTCAGGCCGGCGGCGGCGCCGTCGGTGTTGGTCAGCGCGTTGTGGATCCGGCCGTAGGAGGTGCCGGCGTCGAGGGTGGCGGACACGCCGCGGGCGGCGCCGACCGTGATGTCACCGGATTCGGTGTGCAGCGTGACCGCGCCGCCGGTGGCCTCGGCGATGGTGAGGTCGCCCTTCCGGGTGCTGAGCTGGGCGGGACCGGTGAGGCGGCCGAGGTGGATGTCGCCGGCCTGGAGGGTGAGGCGGGCGCTCGCGGTCTCGTCGAGCCTGACCGTGGCCTGCGCGCCCTCGAAGGCGACATCGCCGAGGCGCCCGACACCGTGGAGCTCGGCCAGGGCTGCCTTCGCCTCGACGTGGGAGCCGGCCGGCAGCTGGACGGTCACCTTGACCTGCCCGGATTCGCCGAGGATCCGGTTCTTCGCTTCCGGGGCCCCGATCCGCAGCACGCCGTCGGCGTACGCGACCTGGATCCGCTCCGCCGCCGTCACGTCCCGGCTCCTCGACGCGTCCGCCGGGAGGACCTCCACCACGGTGTCGGCGCGGTCGGCGGCGACGAACCGGACCAGCCCTGCGGGGATGTCCAGGACGGCGGCGACGGGGGCGGGGGTGTCGAACTTCTGCATCGTGCTTCTCCTGTGTTCACCAGGCCTGCGCCTGGGCGTTTCTGACGATCGAAAAGCTACGTTGCTTTCAGAAATCTGGCAACAGATGCGTTGCGTGAAAGGCATATCTCTGCACGTCAAAGCGTTAAAATCGTTGCAGTGACCCTGAGTCAAACGCAACGCGACTACCCGTTCATTGCAATGGGTTGAGGCCGGCCGCCGGTCGGCACTGCCGCTCGCGTGGGCGGGTGCCTGCGACATGGTCCGGCGCATGGCGCTGTGACACGGGGCCGGTGGTGCCGGCAGGTCGCAAGGCGGCCTCCTCGGTTCGGGAGTGCCGGTGCGGTCTTGCTCGGGCGAGGAGTTCGCCGGGCATCGGGATCGATGGGAGCCGACGCGGGGCGACCGGCCGCCCGGAGGCTGCGGCGGGCAGCCGGAGCGTCAGGTTCCCGCCGGCGGCACCCATTCCGTGAGCTGGACGGCCACGCCGTTGGGGTCGGTCAGGCGCACCACCAGCTCGCCCCACGGCTCCTGTCGGAGGGTCACGGTCACGCCGCCCGCTTCGTTCCGCAACCGCTCGTACTCGGCCGTGATGCCGGTGACCGCGAACGACACGATGACGTCGGTCGGCCCCGGGCCTGCCCCGTGCCGTTCGAGGTCACGCCGCACCAGGACGAGGTCGACGGCCGCGTCGTCACGGCCGAGCTCCACGAAGTCCTCGCCGACCACGACCTCACGGAATCCCAGGTGGGTGGTGAAGAACCGGCTGGAGGCGGCGGGATCGGTGACCGTCAGGGACACCGCGGAGGACACGACGTTCATCGCGCATCCCTCTCTCGTGCTCGATCGCTGGAATGGATCAAGCTTCGGGCGTGGCGGCGCCGGGAACAACGACGAAAATCGCAACGATCGTTAACCCCAGGGTTCACGATCTCCACTCGTGCGCAGCACCGGCGCCTTCAACGCCGATGGCGAGGGACTCGGGCGATCGCCACCGCCTGCCCGCTCACCCGGACGCGCGGGTCCGTGGCGGACGCCTGGACCCGGAGCAGGCTGGGCCGGCCGAGGTCCTCCCCCTGACGGATCGTGAAGGCGCCGGAGGACGGGAGGTCACCGAGGGCGCGCAGGTAGCCGCCGAAGGCGGCGGCCGCGGCGCCGGTGGCCGGATCCTCGACGACACCGCCGACCGGGAAGGGGTCGCGGGCGTGGAAGAGCTCAGGGGACTCGCGCCAGACCAACTGGAGCGTGGTCCAGCCGTGACGGTGCATCACCCCGGCTAGGGCGTCGAAGTCGTAGTCGAGGTCGGCGAGACGCTCGCGGGTGGCCACGGCCAGGACCAGGTGCTCGTTCCCGCCGAAGGCGACGTGCGGCGGCAGGGCCGGGTCCAGGTCCTCCGGCGACCAGTGCAGGGCCGCGAGGGACGCGCGGAGCTCCGCGTCGCTCGCCGGCCGGGAGCGGGTGGGCACGCTGGTGAGCGTCGCCGTCACGGCGCCTCCGGGCGCTGCCGAGGTATCCAGGGCGATCTCGCCCACGGGCGTGTCGAAGACGAGCGGGCCGGTGCCGATCCGCTCGGCCAGGGCCACCGCGGTGGCGACGGTCGCGTGACCGCAGAAGGGGACCTCCGCGAGGGGGCTGAAGTAGCGCAGCCGGAACCGGCGCGCCGCCTGGTCCGCGGCCGTGACGAACGCGGTCTCCGAGTAGCCGACTTCGGCGGCGGTCGCGAGCATGGCGGCATCGTCCAGCGCGGCCGCGTCGAGCACGACGCCGGCCGGGTTGCCGCCGGCGGGGTCGGCGGTGAAGGCGGTGTAGCGCAGGGTCTCGGGGCGTGTCCTCAGGTTCATGCCCCTACCGTGGCATCGCAGAGGCATCCGGACAAACGATGGATCCCGATCTATCCCATCGCTCTTCGCGATGGCGGAGCGCTATCGTCGGCGCCATGGACACCCGACTGCTGCACACCTTCGCCACTGTCGCCCGGACCGGGAACCTCACCGCCGCCGCGGAGCGCCTGCATCTCGTCCAGTCCACCGTGACCGCCCACGTGCAGGCGCTGGAGAAGGAGCTCGACCTGCGCCTGTTCGACCGGCTGCCGCGCGGGGTGGTCCTCACGGGTGGCGGACGCGAGGTGCTGGCGCAGGCGGAGGCGGTGCTGGAGGCCGAGTCCCGGTTGCGGGCGGTCGCCGCTTCGGCCGGCGGCACGGGCGGCCGGGTGAGCGGACGCGTGGTGCTCTCGGCGGGGGAGACGCTGGTGTCCGCGAGACTGCCGGGAGTCGTCGCCGCGCTGCGGCGCAGCCACCCCGGGGTCGAGGTGGACCTGCGCACGATGGGGACCGCAGCCGCCGTCGCCGCGCTCCGCTCCGGCGAGCTGGACCTGGCCCTGCTGCTGGAGGACGACGTGGCCTTCCGCGACATCGAGTGCACGCCGCTGGGCCGCGAGCCGCTGGTGCTGGTCTGCTCACCCGAGCACCCCGCCGCCGCCCGCAGCGCCGACGACTCGCCCGCCGGCTCGCCCGCCGACTGGGCGGAGCTGGCCCGCGAGGACTATTTCCTGCACGAGCAGGGCTGCTCGTACAGCGACCGCTTCATCGAGCGGCTGCTCGCCGCCGCCGAGGGCGCGCCGCCCCGGATCACGCGCTTCGGGAGCCTGGAGGCCGCCAGGTCCTGCGTGGCCGCGGGTCTCGGCCTCAGCCTGCTGGCGCGCGCCAATGTCGTGGACGCGCTCGCGGCGGGCCGCCTGACCGAGGTGTCCGGCCCGCAGTTCCCCGACGTGACCGTCCAACTGGCCCGCCACCGGCAGCGCTGGCTCTCCCCCGCAGCGGCCGCGCTCGCCGCGGAGCTGCCGCAGCACCTCCCGCACTGAGCGCAGACGGTGGGGGACCGGGCCGCGCACGTACGCGTGGGCCTACTGTCCGTCCCACGTGGTCCCGGGCCCGGGCGCGGGAGTGCCGGCCGGCGCCCTGGATCTCCCGCCGTCAGGATGCCCGCCCGGGGGCGAGGCGGCGGAAGGTCACGGTCCGGCCGGCGGTGTCGCGTCCTACATGCCGCCCATGCTCCCGGCCTCCTCCTCGGCCACCGCGATGGCGATGCCGAGCGCCTCGGTGATGTGGGTTGCGGCCGACATCACCCGGGCGGTACCGACGATCGGCGCGATCGCGACCAGCACGTCCTGCAGTTGGCTCCCGGTCATGTGCTCCCGCATCGCCGGGTCGAGGTGCGCGAGGTAGGAGACGGCCGGTGCGTCCATCGCGACCAGCGCCGCGATCCGGCTGAGGATCAGCATGTCGGGGGCCAGGTGACACCGCTCGATCGAGTCGGCGGTCATGGCCATGAGGGTGTCGAGGACGGGGGTTTCAGAGCTGGTGGACATGTCCGGTCATCTCCCTGTGTCGTGCTGCTCGGCCTGTGCCTCTCGCAAGACCGGGGACGTCCGTTCGGCGCCCGTGTCCGACCGTAGGCAACAGCCGGGGCTGCCGCACGGACAGTGCGCCGCCCGGGTGGACTGCTCCGGCACGCCGACGATCCCGTGCGCACCACCCGTACGCCGACTCCCGGTGGTGGGGGTGCCGTGCGGCGCTTCTCCTGGAAGGGCACCCGGCGGCCGACGGCCGCCCGCCCGAGGAGGAAGCGATGGCGTCGATCCCACCGGAGCCCGGGCCTGGCGACTCCGCCGACGGTGGTGGTTCCGCCGAAGGCGGCGCGCCCGGGCAGCCGCCGGTCCCGGCCCCCGCCGGCGGCCCGCAGACGCCGCCGGGACCAGGCCGGCCCACACCGGCAGCCGGTGCCGACGCGGACGCGGACGAGATCGCCCGGCTGCACGCCCGGATCTCCGCGCTGGAGGCCGCCCCGAAGAAGGAGCACCACCGCTGGCGGACCTCCGGGGCCGTCGTGCTCATCGTGATCGCGTCCCTGCTCTCCCTGCTGTCCGTGCTGGCGGTGTGGACCGCCGACTTCGTCGGTGACACCGACCGCTACGTCTCGACCGTCGCCCCGCTGGCCACCGACCCGGACGTCCAGCAGGCCGTCACCACCCGGGTCACCCAGGTGGTGCTGGACCAGATCGACGTCGACGCGCTGGTCAAGCAGCTGTCCGACGCGGCCGCCGAGCAGGGCGTGCCGGCGAACGCGGCGAACCTGATCAACAACCTGAGCGGTCCGGTCCGCAGCGCCCTCACCCAGCTGGTCAGCACGACCGTCAGCAAGGTGGTCACCAGCGACGCGTTCGCGACCATCTGGGTCCAGGCGAACCGGCTCGTGCACACCTCCCTCGACAAGGCGCTCACCGGCAAGGGCGGTGGCGCGGTCAAACTCGACAACAACCAGGTCGCCATCGACATCGCGCCGATCGTCGCCAAGGTCAAGGACGAACTCGTCAACGCCGGTCTCGGCCCGGTCGCGAAGATCCCGGACGTGCACACCAACTTCGTGCTCTTCGCCTCCAAGGACATCGGGCGGATCAAGACGTACTTCCGGCTCCTGGAGATCGTGGGCGTCTGGCTGCCGATCGTCACCGTGGTGATCGCCGCAGGCGGGATCCTCCTGGCCGTCAACCGCCGCCGGGCGCTGATCGGTACGGGGATCGGGTTCTTCCTCGCCATGCTGCTGCTCGGCATCGCCCTCACCGTCTTCCGCGCGATCTACCTGGACCACATCCCGCTGGGCGCCAACCTGGCCGCGGCCGGCGCCGTCTACGACACCCTCATCCGGTTCATGCGGGCCACCATCCGCGCCGTCGGCACGATCGCCGTGGTCACCGCGGCCGGCGCCTTCCTGGTCGGCCCCTCCAAACCGGCCGTCGCCATCCGCACCGCCTGCCGGCGGATCATCGGCTCGCTGCGCGAGGCCCTGTACTCCCTCGGCATGCGGCTCGGCCCGGTCGGCCGCTTCGTGCACCGCTGGAAGCGCTGGATCGGCGTGGCGATCCTGCTGGTCGCGATCCTCATCCTGGCCACCTGGAGCTACCCGACCTGGGCCGTGGTCCTGTGGATCACCTTCTTCGTCGCCGTAGCCTTCGCCATCCGCGAATTCCTCGACCCCGGCCCGGAGGGCGCCCCGGCCCCACCCCCGCCGACGGTTACCGGAGGCCCCCCGCCGGCCCACGCCTGACCGTGACCCGGGCCGGCGGCCTCCGGCGACATGGACGAGACCGTCAACGCCG
Organism: Kitasatospora sp. NPDC047058; assembly: GCF_040643935.1. Classification (NCBI taxonomy): domain Bacteria; kingdom Bacillati; phylum Actinomycetota; class Actinomycetes; order Kitasatosporales; family Streptomycetaceae; genus Kitasatospora; species Kitasatospora sp. NPDC047058. The sequence continues at coordinate 7,103 of NZ_JBEYVJ010000254.1, forward strand.
CCCGAATGGCACTCGCCGGCCAGCGCAACGAGGACAGCGTGAACCTCACCCGGGGCAGGGTCGCGGACCGCGACCACACCAAGCGGAAGACCACCGGCGCAGCAACCATCAGGAAACACATGGAACAGATCGCGACAGCAGCCCTGGTCGGGGTCTGCTGCGGTCGTCGCTCGCGGATGGCCTGTGGCTGTACGACCATGTGCTGGAGGTGACGGTGGAAGGGGCGCACTGCTGAGGTCCCGCTGCATGAGGTCTCGGTTCGTGATGAGTATTCGCGCGGGGACGGGCACGTGTATGGGACGCTTCCGGGCGATCACCGGCAGATGGTGTCCGTTTCGCTGGACGGTACGCCTGAGGCCGAGGTGCGGAGGTTCGTCGTGGAGGTGGCGAATGCTGCCGCTGACGCCAATGTCGAAGGTCGAGCACGAGGCGGGGGTGCTGCAGGCGGAGGTTGATCTGCGGGCGGCGATCGCTGACACTGCCGGCCAGGAGCAGGTTCGGCGTCGACTCGCTGAGGTGGTCGCTCACCAGAAGTCGGACGTGCGCATTCCGCGGGCGCGCCGTGAGTTGGAGGCGGCTCGTGGCCGGTGGCGCAGCTCACTGGAAGTCGGCCGGATCAGGTCCGGCCTCGTTGTCCCGGCCGGACGGCTTTGTGGAGGTAAGTCGTGTTCGAGAGTGTACGTACCGTGATGACCTTCGCCGATGATCCGGAGGGGTCGGCCCGGTGGTGGGGTGAACTGCTGGGCGTCGCGGTGAAGCTCGACGTCAGCGACACCGGGGCGGTCTACGCCTGGGTGGAGATCGGCGGGGTCGAGGTCGGCTTCCACCCGGCGGATGAGGAGCGCAATCCCAGGGGCGGGAGCCCGGTCGTGTACTGGGGTGTGGACGACGTCGACCGAGTACGCGAGCGGTTGCTGGCGGCCGGCTGCGAGCATCACCGCGGCCCGCTGACCATCGGGCCGGGCCGGCGGATTGCCCAGCTCCGCGACCCGTTCGGCACCATCGTCGGCATCGAAGGCCCATAGAACGCGTCGAAGGCTCGGTGCTCCGCTGACCACCATGGTTCAGCGGGGCACCGAGCCTTCGGCATTCACCGGTCCAGGCCGTGCAGGCTTTCCAGTCCGGTGGCCGCCGCGTACGCCCTCAGGGCGGCCTTCAGCGAGCCGGCCGTCCAGCGGGCGCCCCGGGCGGCGCTGGCGTCAAGGTAGAGACCCAGCACCTGGTCGGGGCTGAGCTCGCACCCGGCCTGTCGTAGGACGGCGGGCAGCGTGACCAGATCGATCAGCCCGGTCACGTCCGGGCGCACGCTCTCCACGTCGAGCAATACCACCTCGCCGTCCGGGCGTCGGCGCAGGTGCTGGGGCTTGAGGTCGAGGTGGCCGAGCGGCACCAGGTCGGGGCTGTAGGCGTCCAGGTGTGCGGCCAGCACCTCGCCGTACGCTCCCGGGTCCGCGATCCAGTCCGGAGCCCGGGCGCCCTGCAGGGCCGCGAGGGTGAAGCCGGCCATTGCCTTGGTGGCAGCGGCGGGCATTCGCAGCGAGGCGGTGTGCACGGCGGCAACGTGCTCGGCCAGCACGGTCGGCATCCCGTGCCCGGCCCAGTCGGCGGGCTCGGGCAGGTACTCCAGCAGCAGCGAGAGCGAGCTGTCGCCCTCCGCGTGGAGGTGGGCGACTGGCGCGGTGCCGGCCAGCAGTGCGTACGCCAGGGTCTCCCCGGCGTAGGCGGCCGGATCGGCGTGGAGTTTGAGAGCCAGGGAGCTCTCGGGCCGGTGCACTGCGAACACCGCGGCGGTGTACCGGGCGCTGATCAGGCTGATCCGGCCGTTCACGCCGGGGTGGTCGGCGGCGAGGGCCTGGCGGGCGCGCACGAGGAGGGCGGCCGGGTCGTGGGGCATCGGGGTGGCGAGCCACCCGGCCGGGCGGATCCGGGCGAGTCCTGTCAGGGCTTGGGCGGCGGTGGCGGGGTCGGTGGTCACCGGCTGCCTGCCGGATCGGTGACGCCGGCGGCCATGGTGGCGTAGGAGAGTGCGGCGAGGTCGGGGCGCTGGTGCTCGCCGTAGATGCCGAAGAAGGCGTAGACGAGGCTGTCGAGGGGCTGGCCGATGTGCCAGCACTCCATCGCGCCGCCGGCCACGTCCCACACCTGCAGGCGACCGGTGAGCAGGGCGAGGTAGTCCTGGAAGAACATCTCGGCGCCGAACGGGTAGGCGGCCATGGCCTCTTCGCGGCCGGTCGCCTCGACCTGGGTGAAATCGGCGGTGGTGACGTCCCAGGTGAATTGCAGGAGCTTGCCGCCGGGGCCGTCCTTGAGCCGTAGTACCGCGCGGTGGGGGCCGAGCGGGCCGGAGAGGTACTCGTGGATGCTGCATGCGAGGTTCCCGGCGTTGGTGGCCAGTAGCTCGCGGCCCAGCCGCGGCAGTTCCGCTTTCACGACGGCGAGGGCCTGGTCGGGGTCGTCGGGCGGCTCGGCGAGCGGGGCCGGCTCGACGTTGCCGGGGTTCGCGAGGAACACCGTGTGGGCGACCAGGGCCTCGCACTCGAAGTCGTCGTCGATCTGCACCCAGCCGACGCGGTCGGACCTCACTTTCTCGGCCGGCGAGGCCGGAACGGTCAGCCGCTCGCCCGGGCGCGGGCCGTGGACGTGGAACAGGTGCTGCAGGCCGTTGGCAGCCGCGGCCATCTTCGGGTGGTCGGAGTAGAGGAACGGTCCGTGCGGCGATGCGGGGGGCAGGAAGCCGTTGCCGCACAGCAGCACGTCCCGGACGCCGTCGAGCGGGGCGAGGACGTCGAGCAGCAGCTGGTTGAGGACGGACAGGCCGGTCTTGTGCCGGGTGCCGTTCACACCGGGCAGCAGGTTGACGGAGGAGGCGGGCATGCCGGGGGGCACGATCTGGGAGTTGTTGGAGACCATCGCGACGCGGGGCACGGGCTGGGCGCCCTCGGCGACCTGCTGCAGGTACAGGTCGGAGGGGTCGGCGTCCACGGCGATGAACACGGCCGGGCCGTCGCCGACCCGCAGGCAGGGCTGGACGACGCGGTCCTCCCAGAACAGGGTCCGGGCGCCGGCCGGGTAGAGGGTGACTCGCAGGTCGCCCAGTTCGATCGGGGTGGTGTGGTCGATCCGGTGCATGGTGAACCCGAGCCGCGCGATCGCCTCTTCGACCGGGGCGGGCAGCAGCGGCCCGGTGTAGACGGGCACCTGGCGGTCCAGCAGGTTCAGGGAGGGCAGGTGGAAGTGGTCGAGGTGCTCGTGGGTGAGCACGATGGCGTCCGGGCGGGGCATCAGGCCGGCGTCGACGGCGCGCGGCGGCCACACCCGGCACTCGGCCCGGCCGGGCAGGCCGAACGCCGGCGTGAGGACGGGGTCGATCAGGACGCGGTGGCCGCCGCCCTGGGCCAGCCAGGTCTGGTGGCCCAGGAACGTCAGCTCCAGGCGGGTGTCCACGGGGTTGCCTCCTTCTGTACGGGAGCGGGGAGTGGAGAGCCCGGGAGGGCGGGGCGGCCCCAGCCGTCCCGC
>NZ_JBEYVJ010000255.1:0-10582 GCF_040643935.1 Kitasatospora sp. NPDC047058
GGCCGGGCCGCCGCCGGAGCAGGCGAACGGTAGGGCGTCGCCGCCGCCTCCGAGCGGGGCCCAGCAGGGCGGCGGCGCCCGTCGGCCCACCAGCGCGTGCGAACCGGGGCCGCAGCGGCGACGCTGGCGGTGCGGGCCTGTTGCGCCGACCGGCGGGCCCGGCGGTGCAGCGGTGTCGGCCGTGTCAGTGCGGTGTCGGTGGTGTCGTGGGGGCAGTCGGGACGGAGGCTCCCATGGCCAGACCTGTGTGGACCGGAGTGCTCAGCTTCGGCCTGGTGACCGTACCCGTCGCCCTCTACACCGCGACGCGGTCCCACGACGTCCGCTTCCACCAGCTGCAGCGCGGCACCTCCGACCGGGTCCGCAACAAGCGGGTCAACGAGCGGACGGGCCGCGAGGTCGACTTCGGCGACATCGTCAAGGGCTACGAGGTCACCGAGGGCGAGTACGTCATCGTCGAACCGGACGAGCTGGAGCAGATCTCCCCCGGTCGCTCGAAGACGATCGACATCGGCGGGTTCGTCGACCTCGCCGAGGTCGACCCGATCTTCTTCGACAAGACCTACTACCTCGGCCCGCGCGGCAAGGAGTACGCCAAGGTCTACGCGCTCCTCGTGGAGTCCCTCCAGCACGCGAACAAGGCGGGCCTGGCGATGTTCGCGATGCGCGGCAAGGAGTACCTCACCGCGGTGCGCTCCGAGAACGGCATCCTCGAACTGCACACCATGCACTTCGCCGACGAGGTGCGCGACCCGCGCACCGAGGTCGGCGACCTGCCCGAGCAGGTCAAGCTGTCCGCGCAGGAGATCAAGACCGCCGAGCAGCTCATCGGCGCGCTCGCTGTCGAGTGGGCGCCCGAGGACTGGCACGACACCTACGAGGAGCAGGTCAAGAAGCTCATCGAGGACAAGCTCGCCGGCCGCGAGATCGCCGTCTCGGCCGGCCCCGCGCCCGAGGCCACCAACGTCATCGACCTCATGGACGCCCTGCGCCGCAGTCTCGACAGCGCCCGCGAGGGCAAGCCGGACGACCGGGCGGAGAAGCCGTCCCGCCGGTCCTCGCCCGCGCCCGCGGCCGCCACGCGCGCGCCGAAGGCGGCCGGAGGGAAGAAGAGCACGTCGGCCAAGGCCAACGCCGCCGCCGCCGTCGGCCAGGCCACCGAGATTAAGCGCGCGAGCGCCACCGACTCACAACAGCTCGCCGGGCTCACCAAGGCCGAGCTCTACAAACGCGCCACCGACCTCGACATCCCCCACCGCTCCACCATGACCCGCGACCAGCTCCAACAGGCCCTGGAGCAGGCCGGACGCCCCCGCCGCGCAGCATCCTGATCGGATGGAGCCGCCGGGCCGCCGCACACCGGCACCGCGCCGACCGGAGAACGCACCGTGGAGTCCGAGACGATGGCCAGCACGCCCGACCTCGACCGGATCGCCGACGAGCTCTACACCCTCGCCCCCGGCGACTTCACCGCCGCCCGCAACCAGCGCGCCGACCAGCTCAAGAAGACCGACCCCCAACTCGCCAAGCAGCTCCGCGCATTGCGCCGCCCCACCCAGGCCGCCTGGGCCGCCAACCTGCTCACCCACCACCACGGCGACCTGGTCGGGCAGCTGCTGGACCTCGGCCAGGCACTGCGGGACGCCCAGGAACACCTCGCAGGCGACCAGCTGCGCACCCTCACCGACCAACGCCGCCAACTGGTACGGGCCCTGACCGGACAGGCCCGGCAGGAAGCCGCCGAGGCCGGCCACCCGCTGGGAGCCGACGCCGTCGCCGACCTGGACCGCACGCTGAGCGCCGCGCTCGCGGACCCCGAGGCCGCACGGGCACTGGCCCGGGGCCGGCTGACCGCCCCGCTGGAACCGGTGCTCTGGCCCGGCACGGCGGCCGCCGGACCGGAGCGCGCAACGAGCGAAGCGCCGCGGGCAGCGGGCGGGGGGAAGGCAGCCGGGCCGGGTCGGCGCAGGGCGAGCCTCACCCTGGTGCCCGGCTCGCCGTCCCCTTCGCGCGCCGGTGAGCCGACCGGTGCGGGGAAACGGGCCGAGGCGACACAGCAACGGCAGCGGCAACAGCGGGAACGGGAACAGGCGCACGAGCGTGCGCTGGAACAGGCCCGCCAGGACGTGGCCGAGGCCGAGCTGGCCGTGCGCGAAGCGGCCGGACACCGGGATGCGAGCGCACGCGCACTCGGCGACGCCGAGTCCGCCCGGCAGCGGGCCCAGGAGGAGGGCGAGCAGGCCCGGACAGCGCTCGCCGAGGCACGGGAACGTGACGCTCGGGCGCAGGAGGACCTCACCAGCAGCGAGGACCGGGTGCGGAGCGCCCAGGACGCCGCGCACGCGGCCCGCACCCAGGAGGCCGGGGCGCGGAAGGCCGTCCGGACCGCGGCGGAGCGGCTGCGCAAGCTGGAGTCCGGCGGCCCGGGAGGCGCCGGGGGCTGAGCCTCCGGCCCCGCACCCCCGCACGCCCACACGCCGCCCCCGCACGCCGCCCCCGCACGCCGCCCCCGCTCACCACTCACCGCTACCGCTCACCGCGAGGGGCGGGCCCGGCGTCCGTCCGGCCGGTGGCTCGGGGCGCGGCGGAGGACCACCTGGGGAAGCACCAGCCAGCACACGCAGAACCAGGCGAGGGCCGCGCCCGCCAGCACCCAGGCCGTCGCGGAGAGCTCGGTCGCCGTGCGCAGCAGGAGCAGCAGGGCCGCGGTGATGGTGAGGGCCAGCAGGACCAGCCCGGAGGAGATCAGCCGGCCGGCGACACGGATGAGTTCCGGCTTCATTCCGTGGCCGGACAGGAAGCGGTGGAAGGCCACCGGGGCGATGAGGGTCCCGGTGGCCAGGGCGCCGAGGAAGACGGTGGCCACGTACAGGCGCTGGTCGAACTCGGGCAGGGTGGGGAAGCGGGGCGTGAAGACGACGCTGAGCAGGAACCCGAAGAGGATCTGGGCACCCGTCTGGCAGACCCGGACCTCCTGCAGCATCTCGCTCCACAGCCGGTCGGCCCGTTCCTCGGGGGTTTCGTCCCGGCCGTGGCCGGAGGTCTCACGGTGGGTCATCGGGTCGGCTCCTGCGGCGGGACGGACGACACGGTGGGGCGGCCAGGCACGGTACGGGATCGGATGGATCGTAGGGCCACCGGCCGCTGTGATCCCGGACCCGCCTCCGGAAGGGTCACCCGCACCGGCGATTCTTGCCGCCGTCTCGGCGAGTCCTCTCGGCGTGTCCCGACAGGGCGTGTCCGGGCGGAGCATGTCCGGGCAGGGCGGCCGGGCAGGGCGGCCGGGCAGGGCATGCGGGTGAGGATGCCGGCAGCCGGCGGGGGCCGCGTCAGCGCCGCCCGGCTCCGGCCGTCCGCACCGCCCCGGCGCTGGCTCCCACCACGAAGACGATCGCGAGGCACTGCGACGCCGACAGCGCCTGCCCGAGGACCAGGAACCCGGCCAGCGCCCCGACCGCCGGGGCCAGGCTCATCAGCACCGCGAAGGTCGGCGCGGACAGCCGCCGCAACGCCAGCAGCTCCAGCGAGTACGGCAGCCCCGAGGACAGCACCGCCACGGCCAGCCCGAGTCCCAGCACGCCCGGCCGGAGCAGCGTGGTGCCCGCCGATCCGATCCCCAGCGGCAGGCTCACCACCGCGGCCACGGCCATCGCCACCACCAGGCCGTCCAGCCGCGGGAACCGGGCCCCGGCCCGGGAGTTGAGGACGATGTACGCGGCGCACATGGCACCCGCGCCGAGCGCGAACCCGGCGCCCGGGTCGAGCCGGCCGAAGCCGTCCTGCCCCAGCAGGAAGACGCCCACCAGCGCCAGCCCGGCCCACACCAGGCTCACCGCACGACGCGCGGCGACGACCGACATCAGGAGTGGCCCGAGCACTTCCAGGGTCACCGCCGGGCCGAGCGGGATCCGGTCGATCGCCTGGTAGAAGAGGATGTTCATGCCGCCGAGGGCGAGCCCGAAGCCGCCGGCGACGGCCCAGTCCGTGCTGCTGTGCCCGCGCAGCCGGGGGCGGCAGACGGCCAGCAGCATCACGGCCGTGATCGTCACCCGCAGCGTCACCGTGCCCAGCGCCCCGGCGCGCGGGAACAGCAGTGCGGCGACGGCCGAGCCGAACTGCACCGAGAGCGTGCCGGCCAGCACCAGCCCGATGCCGCCGGGACTGCCGACGCCTGCGCGCGCGGTCGCCGTACGGAGGCGGCTCCCCGCCGGTGCGCTCGTCGTCGCCGCCACCGCTGTGGCTGCGACCGCTGTGGCCGCCGGCCGTGAACCCGTGTTCGTCATGCCGTCCACGCTAGGAAGCCGCGGACGCCGCGTGAAATGCCGATCCTGCGGCGGTTATGCTCCGTACGCATGACCATCGAGCTGCGCCACCTGCGAGCCTTCCTCGCCATCGTCGAGGAGGGAACGATCACGCGCGCCGCCGCCCGTCTCCACACCGGCCAGCCCGCGCTCTCCCGCACGCTGCGTCAGCTCGAGAACCACCTCGGCACCCGCCTGATCGACCGCTCCACGCACCACCTGGAGCTCACCGCAGCGGGCCGGACCTTCCGCGACCGGGCCGCCGCCGCACTGGCCGCCGTCGACACGGCGCTCGACCCGCGCACCCTGTCCGCCCTGCCGCTGCGCCTCGGCCACCCCTGGGCCGCCCTCGGGGACCACACCATCCCCCTGCTGCGCCGCTGGGACGAGGCCCACCCCGACGTGCCCCTGGAGCTGCGCCGCATCGACGACCGCACCGCCGGGCTCACCCGGGGCAAGGTCGACGTCGCCCTGCTGCGCGGCGACCTGACCGACCTCGGTCTGGCCACGGAACTGCTGCTGGAGGAGGAGCGGGTGGCGGTCGTGCCCGCGGACAGCGACCTCGCCGACCGCAGCACCCTCACCCTGGCGGACCTCGCGACCTGGCCCGTCGCCCTGAACACGGTGGCCGGCACCACCACCCTCGAGCTCTGGCCCCCCACCGCGCGCCCCCGGACGACGATCGAGGTCACCAACACCGACGAGTGGCTGACCGCCATCGCCGTCGGCCGGGCCGTGGGCATCTCGACCTCGGCGACACCCCGCCTGCACACGCACCCCATGATCGCCTACCGTCCGCTGACCGACGCCCCGCCCGTGCCCCTGGTCCTGGCCTGGCACCGCGGCACCCCGGCCCACCCGGCGATCCCGGCCCTGATCCGGCTGACCCGCGAACTCCTCGCAGAGCGCTGACGGACGCCGGCGGGGCGCACCACTGCTCCGTGCCTGCACCGGGGAGCGCGCGACGCCGATCGCCTCAACTCCGCGTTTTCACAGGGAAGGTGAGGACGGTGGAGGCGGTGGGAGCAGGCCGGACGGAGCCGTCCGCGAACGGTGGTGTTCGCGGACGGCTCCGCCGGAGAGCGCCGTCCCGCGGCCGGACGTGTCAGTAGTAGTGGCGGCGTCCGCCGACTTCGTGCCCGAGGGCACCGACGACCCACAGGACGAGACCGATGACGACGAGAATGAGGCCGATGGTCCACAGGAACGCAAGCCCTGTGAGGAAACCGATGATGAGCAGAATGACGCCGAGGACGATCACGAAAACCTCCCGGTGAGTGCGGGCGGACGGTTTCGCGGAAGCCTTGTGACCTGCAGCTCTCCGACCTGGCCCATGCGCTGCGTCTACCACGCCTCCGGTTCGGCAAACCCGGACCTGTTCCGCGGTCGTGCGGCCCGGGGGGACGCAGCGGGGCGGGCGACGCTGCGGGGCGGGGATCGGTGAGGGCCTGTTGGCCCAGCCCCGCATGCGGACGTCGGGCACAGCGGTGACGCTGACGGGGCACCGTCCTCACGACCGGCCGGTGGGCCGGCCGTGGGGACCCAAGGACTGGGGAGGACACCATGGCCCGACCCGCCTGGGCCGTGACGCCCACCGCCGGCCCGGTCACCGGGCCCCCCGTCGTCCACGCCCCGGCACGGGCCTGTTGCCCGCCCTGCCGGCCCTGCCAGCCCCTCCGGCCCTGCCAGCCCCTCCGGCCCTGCTGGCCCTGCTGGCCCTGCCGGCCGCACCGCCCGCATCCCGCGTCGCGGCCCGGACCCGCCACGGGTACGGCGCCATGACCTTCCAGCATCCGTCCGAACGCAGCCGCACCGGACGGGGCCTGTTCGAGCGGTCCGCCGAGGCCGCGTCCAACCTCACCAGCTCCCCGGCCTTCTACGCCGCCTGCCTGCTCCTGGTCGCCGCCTTCGTGACGGTCCACGTCATCGGCCTGTCCCAGGAGTGGAAGATCCTGGTCGGGGACATCATGACCGCGCTCAACCTGCTGCTCCTGGCCCTGCTCAAGAACGCCGAACGCCGTGCCGAGCACGCCGTCCAGCGCAAGCTCGACGCGATCGCCGTCGCCCTGCTGCGGCAGCTCGACGGAAAAGACCCGCAGCAGGCTCGCAAGGCACTCGAACAGGCCATCGGCATGGAGGAGGAGGTCTGACCGGTCATGCCCCCGGCGGACCGTCAACCGCCTCGGATGGGACCGGCGTGTGATCCGCGTCAGCGGTCCCCGAGCAGGGCGCGCAGCCCGGCGGTGTCGACGACGTGGGCCCGGGAGGGGAGGACTCGACGGAGCAGGACGTCGTGGACCTCGGCGTCCGGGTCGGCGACGCCGTCCGACAGGACGCAGAGCCGGTAGTCGCGGTCGGCCGCGTCGACGACGGTGGACAGGACGGCGCCGCCGGTACTGATGCCGGAGACGACCAGCGTGGTGATGCCGCGCTCGCGCAACTGCCGGTCGAGGTCGGTGGTGGACAGGCCGCCGTGGCGGACCTTGCGCACGACGAGGTCGCCGTCCTGCGGAGCCAGGCGCTCGTGAACGGCGGCGGCCGGGTCCTCGTGGTGCAGGACGCGGTGCCGGGCCAACGGGGCGAAGGACTTGTTGGCGGCCGGAACGGCCTCCCAGTCCGCCTCGGTGAAGCCGACGCGTACGTAGGCGATGGTGCCGCCCTTGGCGCGGACGTCGGCGATGGCTCCTGCCATGCGGCCGAGCAGGGCCTCGCGCTCCCCGTCGTCGGGCAGCGCGGCCAGGACCGCGGGCTGGCAGTCCAGGACGAGAAGCGCGGTGTGCGCGGGGTCGAAAGCGGGGCCGAAAGCGGGGTCGAAAGCGGGGCCGATCGCGGGGGTGGTGCTCACGTGGGGTCCTCCTGGTTGGTGACGTGTCTTCTTCGGCCGAAGCGGGCGCGACTGCACGGCCGGACGAGCTCCACCGACGGACCAGCTCCACCGACGGACAGTGGCACCGCCGGATCAGCAGCACCGGCCGGGCTCCGGCGGCGGTTTGCGGTGCGTCAGGCGGGGCTGCCGGACGGTTCCGGCTCGTGCTGCGTCGTCCGGTCGGGCCGGGGCAGCAACAGCGGGGTGGCCATGATGAGCAGTCCTGCGACCGCGAGAGCGGTGCGCGGGCCGGCGGCGCCGGCGAGCAGCCCGGCGAGCGCGGTGAGGACGGCGATGGACACCTGCTGGCCGGTCGACCAGGCCGACAGGGTGCGGGCGACGAGGTGCTCCGGCGTGCGTTCGAGCCGGTAGGTGGCGAGCACCGGGGTGAACAGGCTCATGTTGACGATGATCGCCAGCTCGACCGCCATCACGGTGACGAGGCCGACGACGCCGGGGCGGACGAAGACCAGGCCGATCAGCCAGACGGCACGCAGCGTGCCGACGGTCCGGAAGACCCGGTCCCGGCCGTAGCGGGCCACCACCCGGGGGGCCAGCCGGGAGCCGACGAGTCCGCCGAGGCAGGGGGCGGCGAAGGCGAGCCCGTACTGCCAGGGCGCGAACCCGAGCCCGCGGAGGAGGAGCACCGCCAGCAGCGGCTCGGTGGCCATGATCAGGCCGGAGACGAGCACGGTGTTGAGGTAGAGCGCCCGCAAACCGGGATCGCCCGCGATGTGCCGCCAGCCGTCGAGCATCGCGCCCGCCCGGACCCTGTGTTGGCGGGTAGTCGGCCGCGGTGCCTGCTCCCGGCCCCGGATCGCGGCGATGCCCAGCGCCGAGAGCAGGTAGCTGAGCGCGTCGGCCACCACGGTGGTGACCGGCCCGAGCAGGCCGATCGCCGCCCCGCCCAGCGGCGGCCCGACCGCGATGGAGCTCCAGTTCGTGGACTCGAACCGCGCGTTGGCCACGAGCAGGTCATCCGGCCGGACGAGGGCCTTGAGGTGCGCGCCGCTGGCCGCGTTGAACGCGATCTTGGCTGCGGCGACCACGGCCGAGGTCACGAAGAGCTGGACGAGACCGAGCCGGCCGAAGGCGTAGGCGACCGGGATCGTCGCCATGGCCGCGAACCGGGTCAGGTCCATCGCGATCATGACCGGGCGCTTGCGCCGGAACTCCACCCACGGCGCGAGTGGCACCGCGATCAGCGCGCCCACCACCGGTCCCACCGCGGACAGCGCGGACACCTCGGCGGGGCCGGCCTGCAACACCAGCACGGCGATCAGCGGTAACGCCCCGAACCCCAGCCCGGACCCGTAGGCGCTCACCGCGTACGCCGCCCACAGCCGGCCGAACTGCGGACCCAACGGCCTCCTGACCCCCATGCTCGGCACTCCCTTCCCCGTCCCACCCGGACAAAGCCACGTTGACCGGTGAGAGCCAACCGGCTGGACAACCGCAGGTCAAACAACCGTTTGACCCGCCACCCACAACCATGCGTTGTTCACTAGTGTGGGTCGGCATGGACCTCGAAGCCGTACGCACCTTCGCCGCCGTCGCCGAGGCGGGCCAGTTCCAGAAGGCCGCCGCCGACCTGTCGATCACCCAGCAGGCCGTCTCCAAGCGCATCGCCGCGCTGGAACGCGACCTCGGCGTCCGGCTGTTCACCCGCACGCCCCGCGGTGCCGAACCCACCATCGACGGGCAGGCGTTCCTCCCCCACGCACGCGAGCTGCTGCGCGTCGCCGAGCGTGCGGTCGCGTCCGTGCGGACCGGCCGCCGCCCCCTGCGCGTCGACGTGATCAACTCGCGCGGCGCGGCGTCGGGCCTGATGCGCGGCTTCCACCGCGCGTACCCCGACACCGACCTGGACGTGCTGATGCTGTTCGAGATCGAAACCGCCGTCGCCGCCATCCGGTCCGGCGCGATCGACGCGTCCTTCCGCGCCGTCGCCATGCCCGGACGGCACCTTCCCGAGGACATCGCGTCCGTCCGGGTGGTCGACGAGCCGCTCGAACTGCTCACCGGCCCCGCCCACGCGCTGGCGGGCGCCCGGTCGGTGACCCTCGCCCAGCTCGTCGGGCACCGGATCTGGATGCCCGGGATCGTCCCCGGCACCGAGTGGGGGGCCTACTACGACGACCTCGTCGCCGGGTTCGGCCTCACCATCGAGGCGACCGGCCCCAACTTCGGCTCCGACGCGCTCCTCGACACCATCGCCGACACCCCGGCCCTGGCCACCTTCATGGGCGGGCACACCCGCCTCGTCTGGCCCGCCGACCACGGCCTGCGCCGCATCCCGGTGACCGACCCGACGCCCGTCTACCCGCACTCGCTCCTCTGGCACCGCGACAACCCCCACCCGGCGCTCGCCACTCTCCGCGCCCACCTCGCCGCGACGACCGCCGGCCACGACGCCGCGGGGACGTGGCGGCCGGACTGGGTGCTTCCGCGCTGAACGAGCGCCGGCAGGCGGCCGTCCGCGCCCGGTGTCACGCTGGGTCCACACTGGATCGACGGAAAGGAAGCAGCGCTGTGATCACCACGGAGTTCGTCCCCGGTTCCCCCTGCTGGCTCGACCTCGGCGCCACCTACGTCCGCCCCACCGCGTCCTTCTACGGCTCCGTGTTCGGCTGGGCGTTCGAGTCCATGGGCGAGGGGGAGGACATGGAGGGGGGCATGTTCCGCAAGGACGGCAAGATCGTCGCGGGCCTCGGCCAACTCACCGAGGAAGGCGCCCGATCCGCCTGGATGATCTACTTCAGCGTCACCGACGCGGACGCCACGACCCGGGCCGTGGAGCAGGCCGGCGGCACCGTGCGGGTGGCACCGAGGGACCTCGGCGACTGGGGCCGGATGGCGCAGTACAGCGACCCGCTGGGGGGCCAGTTCGCCGTCTGGCAGCCGGGGACGGACAGCGGCGTCGAGCTGGTGGACCAGCCGGGATCGCTGTCCTGGACCGAGCTGTACACGAGCGACGCCGCAGCCGCGAAGGAGTTCTACGGCGGCGTCTTCGGCTGGCAGTTCAGCGACATGGAGCTCCCCGGCGGCGGGGGCACCTACACCCTGATCACGCCCGCGGGGCTGCCCGAGGACCGCATGCAGGGCGGCCTCATGGAACTCCCCGCGGAGCACCTCGCCCTGGCCGACGGACGGCCGTACTGGCACCCGGTCTTCGCCGTCGACGACTGCGACGCGACCGTCGCCAGGGTCACCCAGAACGGCGGCACCGTCCAGATGGGGCCCGAGGACGCGGAGGGCGTCGGCCGGCTGGCCGTCTGCCTCGACCGGTCGAACGCGGACTTCGTCGTCCTCACCCCGGCCCGGAGCTGAACCCCCGGCCGGCCCTGCCGACGGCCACCTACCTGTACTGATCCCGGGGAGCCGGGGTCGCTGCGCTGAGCCCGCTGCGCCGGGC
>NZ_JBEYVJ010000256.1:0-10500 GCF_040643935.1 Kitasatospora sp. NPDC047058
TCGCTGGAGGACGCCTGCAAGCTGGTGGCGGCGCGGGCGCGGCTGATGCAGGCGCTGCCGGCCGGCGGTGCGATGGCGGCGGTCAACGCGCCCGAGGCCGACGTCCTCGCGACGCTCGCCGAGCTGCCGGGCGTCGTCGCGATCGCCGCGGTCAACGCGCCGGAATCCGTGGTGATCTCCGGCGACACCGAGGCCGTCGACCAGGTCGTGGAGCTCTGGCGGGAGCGCGGCCGACGGGTGCGGCGGCTGCGGGTCTCGCACGCCTTCCACTCGCCGGCGATGGACCCGGTGCTCGACGAACTCGCCGCCGTGGCCGCCGGGTTGGAGTACCACCGTCCGCAGGTGATGTGGGCGGGTGCGCTGACCGGTGAGCTGGTGACCGAGTGCGAGGCGGGCTACTGGCCGGCGCAGACGCGCGGTGCGGTGCGCTTCGCCGACGCCGTGGCCGCACTCGCCGCGCAGGGCGTGTCGGTGTTCATCGAGGTCGGCCCCGACGGGTCGCTGTCCTCGCTGGGCCCGGACATCGTGGCCGGCACCGGGAACGAGGACGCCGCCTTCGTCCCGCTGCAGCGGCGGAACGACGAGGGCGTCACGCCCGTGGTGACGGGTTTGGCCCGCGCGTTCGTCCAGGGCGTGCCGGTGGACTGGAGCGCCGTGCTCCCGGCCGGCGAGCCGGTCGACCTTCCGACGTACGCCTTCCGGCACCAGCGCTTCTGGCTCGACGGCGGTGCGTCGTCACCCGTCATGGAGCTGCCGCAGCCGGTCGCCGACACGGCCGGGGCGCCGCTGGCCGACGCCGCCACCGGGCTGCTGCGGCAGCTCGTGGGCCAGCCCGGGCCGGAGCAGGACCAGGTGGTCCTCGACCTGGTCAGGACACACGCCGCAGCCGTCCTCGGACACACCTCCCCGCAGGCGCTCGACCCCGCGCACACCTTCAAGGAACTCGGGTTCGACTCGGTGACCGGCGTCGAGCTGCGCAACCGGCTGAGCGCCGCGGTCGCCATGCGGCTGCCCACCACCCTGATCTTCGACTACCCGACCCCCGTGGCGCTGTCCGAGTACGTGCGGGCGGAAGCACTGGGGCAGGCCGACGAGCCCGCCGCCCCGGGCCGGACGCCCGCCGGGGCCGACGAGCCGATCGCCATCGTGGCGATGAGCTGCCGCCTCCCCGGCGACGTCGATGCCCCGGAGCAGCTGTGGGAGCTGCTGGCCGCCGGCGGCGACGCCGTCGGCGCACTCCCCACCGACCGCGGCTGGGACCTCTCCCAGCTCTTCGACCTGGACGCGGAACGGGCCGGCACCTTCTACACCCGCGGCGGCGGATTCATCACGGGAGCAGGCGACTTCGACGCCGCCTTCTTCGGGATCAGCCCGCGCGAGGCGCTGGCGATGGACCCGCAGCAGCGGCTGCTCCTCGAACTCTCCTGGGAGGCCTTCGAACGGGCGGGCATCGACCCGCGGCAGCTGCGCGGCTCGGCGACCGGCGTCTTCGTGGGCGCGTCCTCGTCCGGCTACGGCGCCAACGCGCCCGAGGAACTCGAGGGCCACCTGCAGTCGGGCATCGCCCCCAGCGTGATCTCGGGCCGGGTGGCCTACACCCTCGGCCTCGAAGGCCCGGCCCTGACGGTCGACACGGCGTGCTCCTCGTCGCTGGTCGCCCTGCACCTGGCCGGCCAGGCCCTGCGGTCGGGCGAGTGCTCGCTGGCGCTGGCGGGCGGCGTCACCGTGCACGCCACCACCTCGTGGCTCGCCTGGTTCAGCCGCCAGCAGGGGCTCGCGGCGGACGGCCGCTGCAAGGCGTACTCGGAGCAGGCCGACGGCATGGGCATGGCCGAGGGCGCCGGCATCGTCGTGCTGGAGCGGCTGTCGGACGCGCGGCGGCTCGGGCACGAGGTGCTCGCGGTCCTGCGCGGCTCCGCCGTCAACCAGGACGGTGCGTCGAACGGTCTGACGGCGCCGAACGGACCGTCGCAGCAGCGGGTCATCCGGGCGGCCCTGGACAATGCGGGGCTGGCCACGGGCGACGTGGACGTGGTCGAGGGGCATGGGACGGGCACCAAGCTGGGTGACCCGATCGAGGCGCAGGCCCTGCTGGCGACCTACGGCCAGGGGCGCCCCGAGGACCGGCCGCTGCTGCTGGGTTCGCTGAAGTCCAACATCGGGCACACCCAGTGGTCCTCGGGTGTCGCGGGCGTCATCAAGACGGTGCTGGCACTGCAGCACGAGCAGCTGCCGAGGACGCTGCACGCCGAGGAGCCGTCCTCGCACGTGGACTGGGACGCGGGCGCGGTGCGGCTGGCGACGTCCGCGGTGCCCTGGCCGCACTCGGACGAGCGCCCGCGGCGTGCGGGGGTGTCGTCGTTCGGCATCAGCGGCACCAATGCGCACGTGATCATCGAGCAGGCTCCGGTGGAGGAGGCTGCCGGGTCCGGTGCGGACGGCCGGGTGCTGCCGGTGGTGCCGTGGGTGGTGTCGGGGCGTTCGGCGGCGGGTCTTGCGGGGCAGGCCGGGCGGCTGGCGGACTTCGTCCGGGGTGAGGCCGATCTGGCGAGCGTGGGCTGGTCGCTGGCGACGTCGCGGGCGGCGCTGGAGCACCGTGCGGTGGTGCTCGGCTCCGACAACGGCGAACTGACGACCGGGCTCAGGGCCTTGGCCGAGGGGCTTGAGGTGCCCGAGGTGGTGACCGGCACCGTGGGTGGTGTCGGCAAGGTCGGGTTCGTGTTCACGGGGCAGGGTGCCCAGCGGATCGGCATGGGCCAGGGACTGTATGCGGCGTTCCCGGTGTTCGCCGAGGCGTTCGACGCGGTGTGTGCGGGGCTGGCCGAGCACCTGGACGGGTCTCTTACTGCGGTGATCCGCGGCGAGGGGGATGGCCGGATCGATGACACGGGGTGGGCTCAGCCTGCACTGTTCGCGGTCGAGGTGGCGCTGTTCCGGCTGTTGGAGTCGTGGGGTGTGTCGCCGCAGGTGGTGGCCGGGCATTCCATCGGTGAGCTGGCGGCCGCGCATGTGGCCGGCGTGTGGTCGCTGGACGACGCCTGTGCGGTGGTGGCGGCCCGTGGCCGTCTGATGCAGCAACTTCCCACCGGTGGCGCGATGGTGGCCGTCGAGGCGACCGAGGAGCAGGTCCTCGAAGCGATCGCCGGCCGCACGGGCGTCGGCATCGCGGCGGTCAACGGTCTGAGGGCGGTGGTGATTTCGGGCGCCGAAGGCGAAGTGCTCGACGCCGCCGAGCAGTTGGCACAAGCGGGGGCGCGGACCAAGCGCCTCCAGGTGTCCCACGCCTTCCACTCCCCGCTGATGGAGCCGATGCTGGCGGAGTTCGCCCGCGTCGTCGCCTCCGTCAGCTACCGCGCACCCAGGCTGGCGATGGTTTCCGCCCTCACGGGCGAGCTGGTGACGGACGAGGTCACCGACCCGGCGTACTGGGTGAAGCACGTCCGCGAGGCGGTCCGTTTCTCCGACGCCGCCAACGCCCTCCGTGTCTCCGGTGTGCGGACGTTCATCGAGATCGGCCCCGACGGCATCCTCGCCGGCATGGGCCCGCAGACCCGCACCGACGCCGACGCCGACGGCGAGCCCGAGGTCTGGATCCCGCTGCTGCGCCGGGGCCGCGACGAGCCCCGCGCCCTGCTCACCGCGCTCGCCAAGGCGTTCGTCCGCGGCGTCCCGGTCGCGTGGGGCGAGCTCTACGCGGGCACCGGCGCCCGGCGCGTCGACCTGCCCACCTACGCCTTCCAGCGGAAGCGTTACTGGCTGAACGTCACCCCCGGCAGCCGCGCCGAGGACCTCGGCCTGGAGAGCCCGGGCCACCCGCTGCTGGGCGCGGCGGTGACCCTGCCGGCCAGTGGCGGCCTTGTTCTGACCGGACGGCTGTCCCTCGCGGGTCAGCCCTGGCTGGCCGACCACGCGGTGGACGGGCAGGCGGTGGTGCCGGGTGCCGTGCTGGTCGAGATGGCGGTGCGTGCCGGTGACGAGGCCGGCTGCGGCCGGGTCGAGGAGCTGCTGATCGAGGCGCCGCTGGTGCTCCCGCCCCAGGGCGGAGCGCGGGTGCAGGTCACGGTGGACGGGCCGGACGCGTCCGGCCGGCGCGCGGTGGCCGTCTACGCCCAGGCCGAGGACGCGGCGTCGGACGAGGGGTGGACCCGGCACGCCGCCGGTGCGCTCGCTCCGGCCGACATCGCCGCCGATGCCGACGCCGGCAGCGAATCGGCGCAGTGGCCCCCGGCCGGCGCGGAAGCCGTGGACCTGGACGGGTTCTACCCGGGGCTGGCCGGGAGCGGTCTCGCCTACGGCCCGGTGTTCCGCGGGACGCAGGCGGTGTGGCGGCGCGGCGAGGAGCTGTTCGCCGAGGTGGCGCTGCCGGACGGCGTGAACGTGACCGGCTTCGGCCTGCACCCTGCCCTCCTGGACGCCTCCCTGCACGTGATCGTGGGCGCCGGCGAACAGCGGGACCACGCCGAAGTCCCGTTCGCCTGGGGCGACGTGGTGGTTCACGCCGCCGATGCGGTGGCGGCCCGGGTGCGGGTGACGCCGTCGGCCTCGGGCGAGGGCGTGTCCCTGACCCTGGCCGACGCCACCGGTGGGCTGATCGCGTCGGTGGGCTCCGTGGTCCTGCGGCCGTTCGTGGCCGCTGCGGCACCGGCTCGCGACGACCTGTTCGGGGTGGAGTGGGTACCGGCCCCGGCGGCGGTCTCCGCGGAGCCGGACGGCCGGTGGGCCGTCCTCGGCGAGGAGCTGCCGGGCGCCGAGTCGTACGCCGACCTGGCCGCGCTGCTGGCAGCGCTCGACGAGGGCGGCACCGTCCCTGAGGTCGTGGTGACCCGGGTCGCGCCCGCGCCGGACGGCGGCGACATCCCGGGCGCGGCGCGCGCCACCGCGACGGACACGCTGGGCCTGGTGCAGGAGTGGCTGGCCGCGGACGCGCTGTCCGCGTCGCAGCTGCTGGTGGTGACCCAACGCGCGGTGGAGGCCGACGCCGACTCACCGGTGGAGGTCGCGGCCGCGCCCGTCTGGGGTCTCGTCCGGGTGGCCCAGTCGGAGAACCCGGGGCGCATCACGCTGGCCGACCTGGCCGACCTGGCCGACCTGGCCGACCTGTCCAGCCTGTCCGACGAGGCGATGGCGTGCCTGCGGGCGGGCACGGCGTCCGGTGAGCCGCAGTTCGCGGTGCGGGCCGGCCAGGTGCGCGTGCCGCGGCTGGTGCGGGTGCCGGCCGCGCCCGCCCCGGCCACTGCCGAAGGCCGGGCCGGCACGGTGCTGGTGACCGGCGCCTCGGGCGCGCTGGGCGGCCTGGTCGCCCGGCATCTCGCGGCGACCGGCCGGGCCGAGCGGCTGGTGCTGGTGTCGCGCCGCGGCATCGACGCCGCCGGGATGCCGGAACTCGTCGCCGACCTGAAGGAGTCGGGCGTCGACGTCGGCGTTGCGGCCTGCGACGTCGCCGACCGGGAAGAGCTCGCGCGCGTCCTGAAGGACGTGCCGCTGACGGGCGTCGTCCACGTGGCGGGAGTGCTCGACGACGGGATCCTCGCCGGGCTGACCCCGGAGCGGCTGGAAGAGGTCATGCGCCCGAAGGTCGACGCGGCGTGGCACCTGCACGAGCTGACCCGCGACCTGGACCTGGACACCTTCGTCCTGTTCTCGTCGATCGCCGGTGTGATCGGCAACGCGGGCCAGGCCAACTACGCGGCGGGCAACACCTTCCTGGACGCCCTGGCCGCCCACCGACTCCGCTCGGGCCTGCCGGCAGTGTCGCTGGCGTGGGGCCCCTGGGAGCAGGGCATGGCCGGCGAACTCACCGACGCCGACCGCCGGCGGCTGGCCCGCCAGGGCATGCGCCCGCTGTCCGACGAACGCGGCCTCGCCGTCCTGGACACGGCCGTCGGTCGGCCCGAAGCACTGCTGGTGGCATCCGAGTTGGACCTGCCCGCGCTGCGACGCTCCGGCGACGTCCCGGCGCTCCTGTCCGGCCTGGTGCGCGTGCCGCGTGCCGGCGGGTCCGCCCGCCGTTCGGTCGCGGAGTCCGCCGCCGGTGACCAGAACGTGCTGGCCGCCCGGCTGGCCGCGCTGAGCCCGGACGAACGGCTCGACGCCGTACGGGAGTTGGTCCTGTCGCAGGCGGCCCTGGTGCTCGGCATGTCCGGGCCGGGCAGCCTCGACGCGGAACGGTCCTTCCGGGACGTCGGATTCGAGTCGCTCACCGCGGTCGAGCTGCGGAACCGGCTGAACGGCGCCACCGGCCTGCGGCTGCCGGCCACGGCGGTCTTCGACTACCCGAGCCCGACGGCGCTGGCCGGCTTCGTGGCCCAGGAGCTGTTCGGTTCGGTCGCCGAGGAATCGGCCGCCCTCTCCGCCTACTCCGGACTCGACCGGCTCGAAGCGTCGCTCACCGAACTCCTGGGTGACGAGACCGCCCGGGCACGGGTCACGGCGCGGCTCAAGGACATCCTCTCCGTGCTGAGCGACACCGCCGGATCCGGCGAGGGCGACGACGACGGTGTCTCGGTCGCCGACCGGATCCAGTCGGCCAGTGACGACGACATGTTCGACTTCATCGACAACCAGCTCGGGCTCTGAGTACGTCGCCGTACCACCGTGCGTAATGAGGAAGGCGTCCATTCGGATGGCGAACGAAGAGAAGCTCCGTGACTACCTCAAGCGGGTCACCACCGACCTCGCCCAGACCCGGGAGCGCCTGCGGGAGGTGGAGGGCCGACAGCAGGAACCCGTGGCCATCGTCGGGATGGCGTGCCGGTTTCCGGGCGGGGTGTCGTCGCCGGAGGAGTTCTGGGAGCTGGTCGCGTCGGGCAAGGACGCGATCGGCCCCTTCCCGGCGGACCGCGGCTGGCCCGGGGACCTGGTCGACCCGGATCCGGACGCAGTGGGCAAGAGCGTCTCGGGCGAGGGTGGATTCCTCTACGAGGCGGGGGAGTTCGACGCCGAGTTCTTCGGGATCAGCCCGCGTGAGGCGGTCGTGACGGACCCGCAGCAGCGGTTGCTGCTGGAGACGTCGTGGCAGGCCCTGGAGGGTGCGGGGATCGATCCGACCGGGTTGCGGGGCAGCGCAACAGGCGTGTTCGCGGGGCTCTTCTACCACGACTACCTGCCGTTCTACCCGGTGCCGGAGGAGGCCGAGGGGTACCTCGGCACCGGGGGCATGGGGTCGGTCGTCTCGGGGCGGGTGGCGTACGCGCTGGGCCTGGAGGGGCCGGCGGTGACGGTGGACACGGCGTGTTCGTCGTCGCTGGTGGCGCTGCACCTGGCCTGCCAGTCGGTGCGCTCGGGCGAGAGTTCGCTGGCCCTGGCCGGTGGCGTGACCGTCATGTCGACGCCCGGCACGTTCATCGACTTCTCGCGGCAGCGCGGCTTGGCGGCCGACGGTCGCTGCAAGGCGTACGCGGAGTCGGCGGACGGCACCGGCTGGGGCGAGGGTGTCGGCGTCCTGGTCGTGGAGCGGCTGTCGGACGCGCGCCGGAACGGGCATCGGGTCCTGGCGGTCGTGGCGGGGACAGCAGTCAATCAGGACGGTGCGTCGAACGGTCTGACGGCACCCAACGGCCCCTCGCAGCAGCGGGTGATCCGGGCGGCGCTGGCCAGTGCCGGAATCGGTGCCGACGGCGTCGACGTGGTCGAGGGGCACGGCACGGGCACCCGGCTGGGCGACCCGATCGAGGCGCAGGCGCTGCTCGCGACGTACGGCCAGGAGCGTCCCGAGGACCGGCCGCTGCTGCTCGGCTCGGTGAAGTCCAACATCGGCCACGCCCAGGCGGCGGCCGGCGTGGCCGGGGTCATCAAGATGGTGACCGCGATGCAGCACGGCGTGGTGCCGGCGACCCTGCACGCGGACGAGCCGTCCTCGCGGATCGACTGGGAGTCGGGCGCGGTGCGGCTGGTGACCGAGGCACAGCCCTGGCCGGAGACGGGCGAGCGGCCCCGGCGTGCCGGTGTGTCGTCGTTCGGGTTCTCCGGCACCAACGCGCACGTGATCATCGAGCAGGCTCCGGCGGAGGAGGCTGCCGAGTCCGGTACGGACGGCCGGGTGCTGCCGGTGGTGCCGTGGGTGGTGTCGGGGCGTTCGGCGGCGGGCCTCGCGGGTCAGGCCGAGCGGCTCGCGGCCTTCGTCCGGGACGACGCCGATCCGGCGAACGTGGGCTGGTCGCTGGCGACATCGCGGGCGGCGCTGGAGCAGCGCGCGGTGGTGCTGGGCGCGGATCGCGACGAACTGGCCTCCGGGCTCCAGGCTTTGGCCGAGGGGTATGAGGTTCCGGGCGTGGTGTCCGGGGCGGCCGGCGCAGCGGGCAAGGTCGGGTTCGTGTTCACGGGGCAGGGTGCCCAGCGTGTGGGCATGGGCCAGGGCCTGTATGCGGCGTTCCCGGTGTTCGCCGAGGCCTTCGACGCGGTGTGCGCGGGGCTGGCCGAGCACCTGGACGGCTCGCTGGCCGCGGTGATCCGTGGTGAGGGCGAGGGCCGGATCGATGGCACGGGGTGGGCTCAGCCCGCGTTGTTCGCGGTCGAGGTGGCGCTGTTCCGGCTGTTGGAGTCGTGGGGTGTGTCGCCGCAGGTGGTGGCCGGGCATTCCATCGGTGAGCTGGCGGCCGCGCACGTGGCGGGCGTGTGGTCGCTGGATGACGCCTGTGCGGTGGTGGCGGCCCGTGGCCGTCTGATGCAGCAACTCCCCACCGGCGGAGCCATGGTGGCCGTCGAAGCCACCGAGGAACAGGTCCTCGAAGCGATCGCCGCCCGCACGGGCGTCGGCATCGCGGCGGTCAACGGTCTGAGGGCGGTGGTGATTTCGGGCGCCGAAGGCGAAGTGCTCGACGCCGCCGAGCAGTTGGCACAAGCGGGGGCGCGGACCAAGCGCCTCCAGGTGTCCCACGCCTTCCACTCCCCGCTGATGGAGCCGATGCTGGCGGAGTTCGCCCGCGTCGTCGCCTCCGTCAGCTACCGCGCACCCAGGCTGGCGATGGTTTCCGCCCTCACGGGCGAGCTGGTGACGGACGAGGTCACCGACCCGGCGTACTGGGTGAAGCACGTCCGCGAGGCGGTCCGTTTCTCCGACGCCGCCAACGCCCTCCGTGTCTCCGGTGTACGGACGTTCATCGAGATCGGGCCCGACGGCATCCTCTCCGGCATGGGCCCGCAGACCCGCACCGACGCCGACGCCGACGGCGAGCCCGAGGTCTGGATCCCGCTGCTGCGCCGGGGCCGCGACGAACCCCGCGCTCTGCTCACCGCGCTCGCCAAGGCGTTCGTCCGCGGCGTCCCGGTCGCGTGGGGCGAGCTCTACGCGGGCACCGGCGCCCGGCGCGTCGACCTGCCCACCTACGCCTTCCAGCGCCAGCACTACTGGCTGACCCCCGCTCTGGGCAGCCGCGCCGAGGACCTCGGCCTGGAGACCCCCGGCCACCCGCTGCTGGGTGCGGCGGTGACCCTGCCGGCCAGTGGCGGCGTCCTCCTGACCGGGCGGCTGTCGCTGGCCCGGCAGCCGTGGCTGGCGGACCACGTGGTGGCCGGCCAGGTCGTGGTGCCGGGTGCCGCGCTGGTCGAGATGGCGGTGCGGGCCGGTGACGAGGCCGGCTGCGGCCGGGTCGAGGAACTGGTCATCGAGTCGCCGCTGGTGCTCCCGCCCCAGGGCGGCGTCCGCGTGCAGGTGACCGTGGACGGCCCGGACGAGTCCGGCCGTCGCGCGGTGGCCGTTTACGCCCAGGCGGAGGAGGCCGCGCCCGAGGGGGAGTGGACCCGCCATGCGGCGGGCGCGCTGGCCCCGGCCGGGGCGCCGGCCGCCAACGGCGCGGGCACCGACTTCGCCCCGTGGCCCCCGGCCGGCGCGGAAGCCGTGGACCTGGACGGGTTCTACCCGGCGCTGGCCACCAGCGGCCTCGCCTACGGTCCGGCGTTCCAGGGGATCCGGGCGGCCTGGCAGCGCGGCGCGGAGCTGTTCGCCGAGGTCGCCCTGCCGGACGGCGTGAACGCCGCCGACTTCGGCCTGCACCCCGCTCTGCTGGACGCCGCCCTGCACGTGATCGTGGGCACGGGCGAGCGCCGGGACCGGCTGGAGGTCCCGTTCTCCTGGGGGAACGTCGACCTGCACGCCACGGGCGCCGCCGCGGCCAGGGTCCGGGTGACCTTGGAGCGGACCGGCGACGGCGTCTCCCTGGCCCTGGCCGACGCCACGGGCGCCTTGATCGCCTCTGTCGGCTCGCTGGTCCTGCGGCCCTTCGCCGCGGCTGCGGCACCGGCTCGCGACGAACTGTTCGGCGTGGAGTGGGTCCCGCTCGCGGCCGTGGGGCCGGAGGAGCCGCACGGCCGCTGGGCCGTCCTCGGCGAGGAGCTGCCCGGCGCCGAGTCGTACGCCGACCTGGCCGCGCTGCTGGCGGCCGTCGACGCGGGTGGCAGCGTCCCCGAGGTTCCTGCGCGAGGGCCATGCCGTGGAGGACACGCTGCGCCCGGACCGCGTCATCGCCGGCGTCACCGGCCCCGAGGGCGAGAAAGCCATCCGCG
>NZ_JBEYVJ010000257.1:0-10492 GCF_040643935.1 Kitasatospora sp. NPDC047058
ACCTCACGCAGGTGCCGCTGGTACGCCTTGACCTCGGAGGTGGGACGGTCGGAGGACGTGGTGGGACTCCATCGGATCAGGATCTGCCGGACGGCCGGCGGATTCGGTGTGTCAACGGGAGAGGCAGCAACCGGAACTCCGGCCGGCCGGGCGGGGGCGTCAGGTCCGCCGCAGCGGCACGACCGTCGCCGCCGGGGCGCCGGGGCGACCGGGCGGAGTCGGTGACTCGGAGGGCGGGGAGACCAGGACGAGAGCGGGCGAGCGGCGAAGCGCGGCGGCCACTCGGCGCTCGGAGTCGCCCGCTGCCGGTGGGCGGTCCTCACCCGGCACGGCGGAGAGGCGGCGGGAGGCGAGGGCGGTGACCTCTGAAGCGCCGGAGGCGGTGTCCACGCTCTCGCGCAGCGCTTCGGCCGCCGAGCGGACGGTGCTGCCGGCGGTTGCGAGACAGCGGCGGGCGCTGCCCAGCGCCTCGGGCGTCGGCACCGGGTCGGCGAGCAGGTTCGCGGCCCGGACCAGCGCGCTCTGGGCGATGGCGAGGGCGCTCGTCGTGGCGAGGAGGACACCGAGCCCGGCATCGGGGCCGGCGGTGTTCGTCGCGCGGAAGAAGCTCTCGTCCAGCGGAACCGTGATCAGCTCGTGCAGCCGCACCATCGGCCAGGCCAGATCGCGCACTTCGGGCAGCGGCTCGTGCGGCGCCGGGGCGGGGATGGCGCCCGCGAAGACGGCCAGCTGCTCGGAGAGATCGCCCAGCGTGTCGAGATCGGCCTGCCGGAGTCCGGCCGTCACGGGCGGGCGCGGAGGGTCGGTGCTCAACGGCGGCTCCTGGTAGGCCCGGTGGCGGCAGGCGCGGGTGCGTGCGCTGCCTCGACGGGAGCCTCCGGCGGGGCGAGCGGGAGCCGGTCGGTGAACGCCCGCACCTCCTCGGCCCCCTGGGTCGCGTACCGTTCGGCGCTCTCCAATGCGATGCCGGAGTGTTCGGCCTGGCGGCGGCGCAGCTCCGCGGCGGGGCTGCCCGGCTTGGCCGGGGTGCCGGTCGTGCACTGGATTGCGAGATCGACGGCGGCGCCCAGGTGCCGGTGGACGGTGGCGGCGCGGCGCATCGCGGCCTCGTACGCTCCGGCCAGCACCGCCGCGGACGGGTTGTCCGCGGCGCACCGGCGGTAGTGCTCGGCGTTGTGGCCGCAGTGCCGGATGAACGCCGCCGCTTGGCGGCACTGCTCCAGCAGGGCGTTCTGGTCGGGGACGCCGGGGACGGGTCCGGAAGGGGTCGCGGTGGCGTTGTGCCCCAGGGCGCGCAGCATCCCGGCGACCGCCTCCAGGTTGTTCCGGTAGGCGGACGGAGCGGTGTCGGACACGGCTCCGCCGAAGGTCGAGGGGCCCGCGCCAGCGGGGGGCCTCATCGGCGCCGCCCTGCGACGGCGGTGTGCTGTCCGGTGCGGGCCGGCAGTGACGCGACCGTGCGGGCGCCCGGGCCGGCGGCGGTGCGGGCGGTGGCGGCGACAGCCCGCGGGGCCGGGCGGTGGTCGAGGCCGGAGGCGGGGCCGGTGAGTGAGCGGGCGTCGCGGCGCAGGTCCTCGCAGGCGCCGTCGAGGGCGAGGCGGGTACGCGAGAGCGCCATGTTGAGCTGCTGGGAGCCGCGCTCGCGGACCTCCTCGGCGCGGGGGCCGCCGATGCCGTCGACCTCGAAGAGGCGGCCGGCCATCGCGGTGGCCCGGCCCAGCGCGCCGATCGCCTCGCCCAGTTGGGCGGTCGCCGCCGTCAGGGACCGGACGACGGCCCGGTCGGCGCTCTGGGCGTGGGGGTGGTGCAGGGCGGTGGTGACGTCCAGCAGGTCGTCCTGGCAGTCGCGGATCGCCCGGGTGTGCTCGGCGAGCTCCTGAAGACCCGGAAGGCCCTCTTCGCGGTAGGCGCGCGGGAGTTGGTGCTTGAGGGATTCGATGGTGTCGGCCGCCGCGTGGAGCCGGTGCACGGACTGGGCGCGGGGACGGGAGGCGGTGGGAGGCAGGTGGATCTCCGGAGGTCAGCGGCGGGAACGGGCGGCGGACTCGCCTGCCCGGTCGGCGGACCGGACGGGCGCGGCGTGCGGCGGGGCGGGACTGCGGCTCAGAGCAGCGCCCTTGCGGCGGGCGGTGCCGAGGACGACCGGCCCTGCGCGCTCGGCGGGGGTGGCGGTCGCGGCGCGCAGCCGGTCCTGCACGCGGTCGGCGGGGGCCAGCGCCCGGATCGCCGAGCCGAGCAGCGGACCGGCGGCGATGGAGGCGTCCAGCGCCATCACCCTCACGATGCCAGCGGAGGTGGCGGCGGCCCGCAGCAGCGAGGCGCGCAGGACGTGCTCCGCCCACCAGGCCGGGTCGCCGGGCATCCCGTCCGAGCAGATCTCCCGGACCCGGGCCACGGAGATCACGCCTGCGGCAAGCGCTCCGCGCCGCTGCACCTCCCACAGCACCGTCAGCTCGTCCAGCGGCTCGCGCCGGTGCGCGAGGGCGGCCATGGCCAGGAAGACGGCGCGGTGGCCGGGGTCGGCGAAGTCCTCGCCAGTGAGCCAGGAGGCGACCTCGGGGATCTGCCCAGGCGCACTGAGGAGGCTGGAGAGCAGCACCTGTTCGTGCTCCCGGGCGGCCTCGACCGCCTTGGGCGCGGTGCCCGGAGAAGGCGGGGCGGGAAACGGCCGGCCGGAGCGCTGGTCGATCGTTCCCCAGGCGTCGGCGAGGCGCTGGATCACGGCGTGCAGGGTGCCGGTCAGCTCGACCGTGGCCTCGACCGCATCCGCCTCGGCGGCGGCGAGCAACCGGTGGGCGTGCTCCTCCAGCGCCCGTCGGACGGCGGTCTCCAACACCATGCGGCCGTAGCTGGCCGTGTGCTCGGACCGGGGACAGGTGGCAGCCAGGGTGTGGCCGTAGCTGGCGGTGAAGCCGGGGACCTCACGGGCGGCGGTCGCGATGGCCGTCAGCGCCCAGTCCTGCTTGTGGTCGTCACCGGCCTCCGGGGCGAGGGCCGGGTGGCCGGCGGCGTGCTGGGCGAGCAGGATCGCAAAGAAGCCCTCGTGCGCCGGGCGGTAGAAGTGCCGCGGCTCCAGCCACCCCGCCAGCGTGCCGACCTGGGACGGATCGAGCAAGCACCCGCCGAGCACCGCCTGTTCGGCCTCCAGCTGGGGGCTCTGGTCCCGGTTGACCGGTGTCACTGCACGCTCACCCCCTCGCCCAGGAGGCCGGGAAGCAGCAGGTCGCGCAGCCGGTCCAGGTCCTCGGCAAGGGCCTCGTCGCGGATCGGGACGCGGCCCGAACCCACGGACAGGTACCAGCTGCCGTCCGCGCGGCTGATCGGCAGGAACGCCAGGTCGTTGTGGCTGATGTCAACTCCGTTGGGCAGAAGGCGAGATGAGGTGGTCAACGGGAGGGCCGTGCGGGTGTCGGCACGGCGACGGGGATCGTCGTGCCCGCGGAAGGAGGCGAGAGCGCCACCGGGGTGGCCCCGGCACGGGCCGCCGCCGAGCGCCCGGCCCGCGCGGTGGCGGGCAACGCGCCCGAGGGGTCGGCGGCCAGGTCGGCGGTAATCTCCTCGCGGATCGCAACCAGCGCCTGGGCGTGCTCGCGGAACACCTGCGCCCAGCCGGCCTGATCGGCCTCCTCGGCGCTCAGAGCGAGTTCGGTCAGCGCGGTGCCGACCCTGCCGAGCGCGGCCAGCCCGGCGGGGAGTTCGACCCTCCCGTTGTCCGCGGCCAGCCGCTCGCCCGTCAGCGGCAGCAGGCCGCTGTGGATCTCGCCCACCACTTCCCGCAGGACCTCGGCGTGGGCGAAGGCGCGGCCGGCCAGGCTCTTCGGGGAAGCCGAGCCGAGGTGGTCCAGCCGTCGCGCCATCCCGTCGAGCACGCCCAGGTGGGCAGCGGCGGTGAACTCCGGTGCGGGGGCGGGCACGAAAACGGCGGTGTACTCGGCGACGGCGTCCCGCAGGCGGTAGGCATCGACGCCTGCGTAGGTCAGCATGAATTCGGCGTTGTAGGCCGTGAGCACCCTGCCGCCGTCCCGCGCGGACGGCGCTCGCTGCTGTTCGTTGAAGACGGCGTGCTCAGCGAAGCCGAACCAGTTGGCGTCGACCTGGCCGGCGGCCGGGGAGATGATCCGGATGCGGATGCCGCTCCAGGTGTCGTCCCGGATGGTCTGGGCCAGCTCGGCGGTGACGACCATGTCGCCGCGCCGGGCCACCTGCCGCAGGCCGGTGACGGTGCCGTCCGGCAGGGGACAGATCAGCTGCAGGGCCTTGGCCCGGTCGACGTACCCGTTCCTGAGAGCCAGGGGGAACCTCCTGGTGGCGAGAGTGGAATCAGCGTGAGCGGGCCTGCTGCGGGGGCGGCCCTGCGGTGTGCACCGGCTTCGAGAGGGCCTTGGTGCGGGCGCAGGCGGTGCCGGCGGCGCAGGCGCGGGCCGCACGGGGCGGAGCGGCCAAGTCCCGTGCCAGGTAGTGGATTTCGTTGCCGACGTTCTCGATGGTGGCCGCGTGGGTGTCCAGGGCGGCGGCGGAGCGGAGGTCGCCCCGCTGCCGGAAGACCTCCGCAGCCGCCTCCAGGGCCTGGTGGAGCGGCGCGAGGAGGTCCTCCTCCACCGAGCCCAGGACGGCCCCGAGTTCGGCATCCAGTTCGGCGCGGTGCAGCCGGCCGAGGTGCGAGGCGTTGGCGGGCGGGCCGCTCACGCGACCGCCTCACCGGAGCGGCAGCTGAACGGGGAGCAGCCGTCCGACGGACCGTTCTCCAGCTCCTCCTCATGCAGGTCCAACTTCGTCTGCAGGGAACGGAGTTCGGTGCGGGTGAGCTTGTCGATCGGCGCCTGGTCGAGGGGCAGTCGCGAGCGGTGCAGGTACGCCTGCCCGAGCAGCGGCCTACCGTCGGCGTTGGCGCGGGCGTTGCCGGCGCGGATCGCGGCGTCGAAGTCCACCACGTCCGCCCATTCCTCGGGAGAATTGTCGCGGATTTCCCGCCACTGGGCATTTCCGTGGAATGGACAACCCAAACAGCTCGACTTCGGCGTGGAACCCCAGCCGTGCTCGGCGAGGAGCTTGAGGCAGTCCTCCCGCGACATGCCGAGGTCGATCAGCGGGAAGGTGTGCCGGGTGTACCGGACGTCGGAGTCCTTGGCCCGGTGGAATTCGTCGGTGCTGATGCCGATCCACTGCTCGGCGTACACCCCGTTCGGCACGCGGGCGGGATGCGGGTACCCTAGGATCTGGCGCACCTGACGCTTGATCGGCTTAATTTTATACTCGCCGGTACATTGCCGCCGCGTCATTCCCGGACTGCCATCCTGGTTAAGAATGTAGAGTGGCATCGAGGCGAAGCGGTGAGCGGGGTCAAGCGCATCCGTTCGGATGTTTCCGGACGATACGCGCAGGATCGGTATGTTGGCCGGGCGGGCGATCTTTCGCTCCACCTCGTCCAAATGCCGATAGACCTTAGCCGGTTCCCATCCGGTGTCCGAGAAAACGGCGTAGTCCAGTTTCGGAAGCTCACCCAGGGCCGACAGGAGAAGCAGGCAGGTCGATTGTACGCCCGCGCCGAGTGAAAGAATCCGAGTGGCCGGTTCGGTGGTGTAGATCATGCGGCACCGCCAGCCTTGGCCATCGCCCGCTCGGTGATCAGGGCGGTCTGCCGGGAGGACGCCGCGCCGACCTCGGCAGCCCCGGACTCCTTGTACCAAGGGCGCAGGGTCAGCAGCGCAGGGCGCAGGCCCGTCGCGAAGAGCAGCGCCGTCCCCTTTTTCAGAGCACGGATCTGGTCGGGCGGCAGAATGCGCTCCTGGCGCATACTGACGGAGGTGGACCGGCCCGATTCCGACGTGGAATGCGAAACCGTCTCCACGTCGTGGTCCCCGACCAGGCGCGACAGCTTGTCGGCGAAATCGGCGTCGTCGATTCCGGAGCCCACTAGTTTGACGGTGGCCGCGCTCCACATCGCGTCCATGCCGGCCTCGCCCCAGACTTTTTGGCCCTGGCGGTAGCTCTGGAGGATGGTGATCGGGATGACGCCACGAGACCCGAGGTGGGAATAGAGATCGGGGAGGTCGCCGATTTTGCACACATTCGCGGCCTCGTCCAGAATGGCCAGGAGCGGCGGGTCGAGACGTCCCCCGGATCGCTCGGCCTCGATAACCGCGGTGCGCATCACGGAATCCGCAGCAGCCGCGATCAGTGCCGATGCGGAGCCGCCGCCATCCTTGGACAGAAGGAACAGGGAGTCCTTGCGGGTGACGAACTCCTCCGGCTTGAACTCCGGCAGATCTGGATTCGGCGTGACCCATTTCGAAATCTGCGGATCGAGAAGGCATGCCGCATACTGGCGGGCCGTTTCGAAGATTCCGTCGCGGGTTTCCACCGCACCGGAGACGGTGCCCTGGAGCTGGTCCGCGATGGCGATCATCTGGTGGTCGCGCAGGATGTCGACCGGGGTTCGGTCGGACGGTACGGCGAGCCACTTGAGGACGTCGGTGATCGGCCGGCGGTCACAGCCCGCAGAGAGGAACAAGGCGCACAGGGTGTTCTGCGCGGCGGTGGACCAGAAGTCGCCCTGGCTCGACTCGTCGACGGCCGCGGCGACGAAGTGGCCGGCAAGCCGCCGCGCGCCGGGAAGGTCCTTGGCGTCGGCCAGGATGTTCCACCACATGGCCTGCGGGGTGTGGGCGATCTGCTGCGGATCCATCGTCCACACCCGCCCGGCCTCGGCCCGGGCCTCTAAGACAGGCCGTGTAGGCGTCCCGGGCCGCCTTGTTCGAGGTGCAGAGCACGGGCCCGGGCGCGCGCAGGATGGCCGGGACGGCGATCGAGGTGGTCTTGCCGGAGCGCGGCGCCATGATCGCGACCATGACGTCCTCCCAGTTGGAGCGGACCTCGGGGCCGCTCGGCGAGAGGTCGCCGAGCAGGACGCCGGTGTCATCCGGGCTGATCTCGCGCGGCTTGGCGTTGGAGAGGCTGGGACGCAGGTCGCGCGCCTTGGCGGTGATCTCGGCCGGCAGAAGCGGCGCAAGCTCGCTGCGGCCCGCGAGGCCGGTCGGCTTGCGGCGGTGCTTGGACCACAGCAGCAGGCCGGCGGCGCCGAGCGCGATCGACAGCAGCGCTGGGGCGACGCGGGTGCTGATCAGCAGCAGGAGCGGGCTGAGCTGGGGGAAGATCCGGTCGGGGTGCAGTGCGGCGTCGACCGGCTGGAACGGGGCCCACCGGATGGCGTCGGCGGTCGCGGCGGTGGCGGCGTTGCCGCCGAGCCAGGCGAAGGTGCCGAAGACGGCGACGATGACGCCAGCGCTGATGAGCGCGTAGAGGAGCGCGTCCGACCCGGGGCTGGCGGAAGGGGATTTGGGAGAGGCGGACAGGAGCTGGTTCCTTGGCGGGGGTTCGGCCTGCCGGGCAGGAGCACGCGGCGGCAGGGGCCCAGAGCGGGCGGGGAGCGGGCGGTGATCACGGCGGGAGCTGCGAGGTCAGCGGGAGGCGGAAGCCTTGGCCGACCTGGGTGCGCCGGAGGTTGCCGGGGCGGTGGTGGCACCGGTCAGGGCGGCTGGCGGTGCCGTGCGGGTGCGCGCGGCGGCGGCGCGGGGCGCGGCAGGGGCCGACGACTGCTCGTCGGTCTCGTCCGGGCGTGCCAGTTGGGCCTCGGCGATGCGGTAGCCCGCGGTGGTGAGCTGGGTACTTGCGTCCTGCAGGGCGGTCACCATGGCGGAGTCGGGCAGCAGCTCCTGGTTGGCGAGGGTCTCCAGCCGCTGGGAGGCGGTGTCCAGCAGCGCGGTGAGCCGCTCCAGCAGACCGGTCTCGGGGTCCATCACTGCGAGCGCCACCGTGGTGATGTCCTCCGCCGTGGTGGCCCGGTGGACTTGGGCGGTCGCCTGCACCAGCCGGGACTGGAGGTAGGCCAAGTCCCGTTCGCCGAAGGTGTTCTCGATCCTGCGGATCGGGAGCGGGGGCACCACACGGGTGGCGTATCCGGCGTCGGTGAGGAGCTGCTCGGCGAGACGGATGCGCTGGTTGACGTCGCCGTGGCCGGCGTCCTCGGCGGTGAAGATCGCACTGAGGCCCTCGTTGGAGAAGCCGGCGCGAGCGAGGAGGGTCCGGCTGGCCAGGTCGGTGGCCTGGGCCCAGGCGCTGCCGGTGGTGGTGGAGCCTTCCCGCACGGGGAAGCGGGCGAAGACAATCTCGGTGGGGTCGGGCAGGGGAATCCTTCCTGGTCAGCGGCGTGGTGGGTGGCCATGGCCGGGGTGGCGGGGGTTGAACATCGCGGCCATGTACTCGACGGCGGTGAACCGGCGGGCACGATCGGAAGGTCGGGCCGGCCAAGTCGCGAGCTTCGGCAGCGCAGCGGAGGACAGAACGCCGCGATGGCGGAGCACGGGGGTGGGGTCGGCGACGGCAGCGGCCAGAATCGCCGCGTACCGCACGGGTGTTGAGTGGCCGAGGACGATCGTCCACTGGTCGCGCCACTCGGGGCCGAAGGAGGATTCCGCCATCCAGGCGCCCACGCCCTTCCCGCAACGGTCGTCGGTCAAGGTGGGAAAGTAGGTGACGGTGGTGGTCTCGTCCGGTGACGCTAGGCGGACGAACTCGGGGTCGTCCTTGAGCTGCCATCCAGCCTTCAGCAGCGGGCGCCAGGCGGTTGTCGGTGAGGCGGTCGGCTCGGCGACGATCTCCTCCGGCATCGTGTACCGGTCGGCGGCGATGGCCTGGACGAAAGCTCCGACGATCTCGCCGGGGGTGTCCTGGCTGAATGTGGCCTGCCAGTAGGGCACTTGGTCCGCCGGGTGCTTGCGGACGCTGACCCGGTAGAGATGGAAGATTTGGTGGGGTTCCATGGCGATCTCGATGCGTCGGCACGGGCTGGTGGCGACGACCTGCGCGAGGGATCGATCGAACTGGTACGGCCACTCGTGGAGGTGGAGCAGCGGTTGCATGACCGGTAGGGGCCCGCGTCCGGCGAGGTGTCGGGGGCGGACGAGCAGCTCGTGCTCGTTGTACTGGGCTGCGGCCGGGGGTGAGGTGGTCAACGAGGGGTCCTCGGGGCGTCAGCGGTGAGGCGGTTCGACGATGCGGGAGTGCGGTGGCACGGCGAGGGCCGGGGCAAACTGGACCGACGCCGTCGTGCCGGCGGCCCGCAGTGCCGGGGACTGGACGGTGGCGGCCCGGCTGCGGGTGCTCTCGTCCGCGGCTTCGGCGATGGCGTCGGCGGTGGCAGCCGTGCGGAAGGCCGCGGCGGAGATGGTGGTGGCCTCGGTGAGCAGCGGCTCCCACAGGGGAGGCCGGTCGCCGTACTGCTGGGCGACCTGGCGACCGATCTCCGTGACAGCATCGGCTAGTTGATGAACTGCGCCGGGCATCAGGGTGAGGCCCAGCAGCACCTCGGCGGCCTCGTGGGCCGTCAGCGAGGGGGCGATCTCGACGATCTCTGAGAACGCGCGGCCGGCACGGGCGATGGCCTGGTTGGCGACATCGAGGGGCCCGGTGGTTCGGGCGTCGGTCAACGGTCCTGCTTTCTACGGGCGCCGCCCGGCTCGGGCCGCGGCGGTGACGACGGGAGAAGGGGCGGGGAGGAGACCTGTCCGGCGGCCGGTGGTCCCGGCCGCCGCCGCGTGGGGACGGCCGGTGACGGTGCTGCGGCTCTCGGCGAGCTGGCAGACGGCCAGGGCCAGCGAGCGGTCGCGGCCGGTGTCCACGACGGTGCCGTCCGGCCGGGCGAGCGGGGCGACGAGGCGGGCCTCGTGATCGCCGACGCGCAACAGTGCCCACCGGCATGAGGCCGGGTCGTCCTCGGCGGCGATGCCGGTGGCGGCCAGGATGCGCCGGGCGGTCGCCTGGATGCGGTGGTCCGGGGGGCTTGCGGCGTCGGGGTCGGCGCGCAGCGTGCACTGCCACACAAGGCGGGTGCGCAGGGCCTCGGCGGGCCCGGCCGGCGGCGGCAGGTGTGCGGCCAGTTCGGCGGCGAACGCCGCCTGGCCGAAGGCGGGCAGGTCCGCGACGGGGCGCCAGGCGTCGACGAGGCGCAGGCGGTGCTGCTGCTGGGCGGCGGCGGCCGTGGCGGAGGCGAGCAGGTCGCGGGTGGAGGCGTACCGGGCGATGGTCGGGTGCACGTCAGCGTCCCGGGGCTGCCGCGACGACCCGGCCGGCCGGGGTGAGCACCGGCTCCGCGGCGGGGGCGGTGCTGCTGGTCTGGCGGGCGGTGGACCGGGCGGTGGGGGGCAGTACGTCTCCTGACGGTCAGAGAGTGCGGGGCGTACGGGCGGGGCTCGGGATCGCCGCGGAGGCGGGGGCAGTTCCTGCCGGACCTCCTCTCGGAGAACCGGCGGTCGCGGCGGCGGCCCGCGGACAGGGGCGCAGGGCATCCAGCCCGTCGGACCACCGGGCGAGGTTGTCGGCCGTCCGACTCGTGCGGTCGGCGTCGGCGCGGATCCGGTCGACGAGGTCGTGGTGGCCGGGTGAGGTGGTGACGCGGACCTGGTCGGCGCAGGCCAGCAGAGTCTGCTCGATGCCG
>NZ_JBEYVJ010000258.1:0-10483 GCF_040643935.1 Kitasatospora sp. NPDC047058
TTCGCCGCGCGCCGCGGGAGGTGCGGCTGCGCATGGTCCGCCGTGTAGCGGGCGCGTTTGGCGGCCTTGCGGGCGCGGTGCAGGGCCTGGTCGCGGTGCGGGCCCGGCTCGGTGTGCAGCGCGTGGTCGAGACGCTTGAGGGTCCGGCGCTGCTCGTGCCGCAGGACGCCGGACAGGTACGGACGGGCCTTGCGGTCGGCCCGCCGGCGCAGGGGCGGGGCGGCGGCGAAGGCGTCGAGCCGTTCCAGCAGGGCGAAGTAGCGGGTGCCGTCGAGTTCGGCGACGGCCTGCTGCCAGGCACTGCGGTAGCCGCCGGCGTAGCGCTCGGTGAGACGCCCGCGCAGGGCGTCCCGGCGCAGCCGGGCGGGCACGGCGTCCAGCCGGCCCACCAGGAGCTCGCCGAGGACCTCCTGGTCCCTGGCCCGGCCGAGCAGCCGCCCGAGCCAGCGCAACTCGGTGGCCAGCGGCTCGGCGCGGTCGCGTCGGAAGAGCGCCCGGTGGGCCTTGAGCTGGCTCCGCAGCCGGCGTGCGGTGACCCGCATGCGGTGCACGGAGTCCTCCTCGCCGCGGCGCACCGCCGCATCGAGGTCGAGGAGCGCCTCGACCTGGGCCCGGAAACCGGCCATGACGAGGGCCCCGGCCGACCCGGCGGCCGGTGCGGGTGCCGGCACGTCCGGCCGGGCCCCGGAGGCGCGCGGCCCGCCGAGGACCCGGGAGAGCTTCGACGGCCACGGCGAGCGGGCCAGCCCCGCGTCGGCGAACACCGCCTCGATGCGGTCCAGGAGCCTTGGTGTGCCCTCGTCCAGCTCGACCTCGAACTCGGTCCACCCGCAGACCTCGGTACTGGTCCCGCCCGGCGGGCCGGTGCCGTCCGGATCCGGGGGCCGGGCGTCCGAGGGCACGGTCCCGGTCCGGTCCGCGTCGAGGACCTGGGCCACGACCCGGTCCTCGGCGATCTGCGCGAGCGTGCTGCCCCGGTCGTCGCGCAGCAGCAGCACGCCGCGGTGGGTGCGCAGGTGCGCCACCGGGACGAGCGCGGCACCGCGGGTGTAGGCCGTGACGAGCTGCGAGAGCCCGGTCGGGACGCCGTCGGGGCCGCCGGTCCCCAGCGGCAGCCGGACCTCCTCACGCACGTCGTCGGAGCGCGGAAGCTTGAGGTGCCAGCCCGCGTCGCCCCCGCCGGTGCGCCGGCGCAGGGTGATGCGCCGGCGCAGGAGACGCAGATCCGACGTGTCGTAGTAGACGGCGTCGAGGTCCTCGGGCTCGGCGCGCTGCGCGGCCGCGACGCCCGGCACCTGGTCCAGCTGCTGCGGAAGCACGGCCCCCTCGTACTTCCGCTCCGTCTCCGTGTGCTGTGTACCCATGCCCCGGCGCCTGCCCGGGACGGCCGCACTCATGCACGGCGTCGCGTCGCGGCGTTGCGTGAGGAAGCCCCGGACGGTCTCCCGGTCGCGGCACCGGCCTGGACAATCGGATCATGCGTATTCGAGAAGTCCTCACCGAGGACCTTTCCCTGCTCCAGGACATCGAACGAGCGGCGGGGCGGTGCTTCCGCGGCATCGGCATGCCCGAGATCGCGGACGATGAGCCGCTCCCGCTCGACGAACTCGCCCGGTACCAGCGGGCGGGGCTGGCATGGGTGGCCGTCGACGAATCCGGAGCCCCGGTGGCCTACCTCATCGCCGACCACGTCGACGGGAACCTGCACGTCGAACAGGTGTCGGTGCACCCGGACAGCGCACGCCGCGGCATCGGACGGTCGCTCCTGGACCACCTGGTCGAACGGGCGGCGGCTCACGGCATTCCGGCCGTGACCCTCACCACGTTCGCCGACGTGCCCTGGAACGCCCCCTACTACGCCCGCTGCGGCTTCCGCCCGCTCGACGACACCCTGCTCGGCCCCGGCCTTCAGGACATCCGTGCGCGCGAAGCCGCCCACGGCCTGGACCGATGGCCCCGCCTGGTCATGCACCGCCCCGTGTGACGGCGGCCCCCCGCGGGCGAACAGGCTGACGGCGGCCGCAAGGACCCCGGCCGGCGCCGCAGCGGAGGCGCCCCGGCACCCCGCCGCGGTCGCCGGCAGCGACGCGCTCATCACCTGGCGGATCCCGTCCCGGGGGAGTCGTCCTCCCGGAGGGCGACATCCGGCCGTCCCGGCCTGGGCCGGCGGTTGTCAGGGGCCAGGGCGGTGGACCCGCTCGGCGCGGAGCCAGATACGGCGTACGGCACGCAGCACCGCCAGGCCGACCACGACCAGGACCACCACGTTCATCAGCAGCTGCAGCAGTGAACCCCACGCCTCGTGCCAGCTGCCGAAGGCGGCGGAGACCGCGATGTCCGAGGCGGCCGGGATCGTCGTCACCGAGATGAAGACACCAAGCAGCGCGTTCCCCCGCGCCTCGGTGATGGAGACGATGCCGACGACACCTGCGAGCACGGCGACGACGACGGAGAAGAAGTTCGGGGTGTTGATCAGGTTGGACACCGGGCGGAGCCCGAGGTCGAAGGCCCGCGGTTGCAGGTGGAACCCGCGGACCAGCAGCGAGAACGCCAGCGTCACCACGATGGCCAGCAGGAAACCGAGCGTCAGGGCGAGCAGGCCCTGACGGACCCGACGCCAGTTCCGCTGGTCCAGCCCCAGGGCGACGCTGGTGATCGCACCGTACTCGGGGCCCACCACCATGGCGGCCACGATCAGGATCTGCGAGTTCGTCAGGATCCCGACGGAACCGATGAGCCCGGCGATCACCAGCAGCAGGTAGAAGCTGGGCAGGTAGGCGCCCTGCTCCTGGATGCGCGCCTCGACGGCCGACCACAGCGGCGCGTGCAACAGCGCAGGCCGTTCCTCCGCCTCGAGCCGCCTCGCGCGACCGGAGAACACCGTGCCCGCGTCGTCCACCGCGATCGAGCCGTCGCGGTCGACCTCGAGTTCGCGCAGGACGCGCAGGACCTCGTTCGCCGCGCCCCTGGTCACGTCGCACTCCAGTGCGTCGCCCGCCGGGTTCAGCACCGTCGCCGGGTACCGGACCACGTTGAGGACCTGGCGGTTCGCCGTGAGCAGGTCGACCAACTCGTCCGAGAGCTCGGGCGGACTGACCAGGCGCAGGTGAACCAGATCCACCACAACCTCCGCTTCCTGCGGCACCGTGCCGCGCCATGCGTTCCGCCCCGCCCGTTGCGGCGAACATCCGGGTCCTTGCCGAACGGCGACCGGCACCGTCCCGCCGCCGCGTCCGTGCACCGGACCTCGCCACCCCCCGGGCCACGGCTCGTCGCTCCGCCCAGGGCCGCCGCACGGCCTTCAGGAGAGGGCGTTCTCGGCGAGCACGTCCAACGGGACAGGAGCGGCCGGTGACGGCCGGAGGGCGGAGGCAACGGCCGGGACGGCAGGCCCCGCCCACCCCGCCGCCGGGGCAACGGCTTCGGCCGCCCTCGTGAGGAAGGCTCTGCGGCCGCCGTGCCGCGTGCTGCTGCGCGGGTGATACGTGCTCATGACGGGCCGTCATCCCGTCGTACGGCCTTCGGCATCCCGCCCCACCCTCGTGCCCGGCCGCCCGGACGCGGCCACTGGTCACTTACCCTTCGCCACCGGGAGCCCTTCCAATCGTGACGCGGCCGAACCTCACCTGAACGCCCGATCACGCTCCCGCGCGCAGTGAGCCCGCGCCGTTCCAGCAGCCCGACCGGCCCTGGCGTCGGTTCCGTGAACGCCGCCCGTGGATCGCGCAGTTCGGCGGCCCGACTTGAGCAATAGGGTCGAGCCGCCCTGGAGGGAGGCCGTAGGGTGCCCGTGTGACGGATGAGCTGTTGTTCGCAACGGCGCCGGCCGACGGGGGAGGCGGGGAGGGCTTCCAGCGCTGCCCGCGCTGCGAGGAGACGACGGAGATCACTGTGCTGCGCGAGCGGTACCGGCAGGAGAACGTCGTGAGGGCGGCGCCGGTTCGGTCGAGCCCGGGCCCGGCCATCGAGGGCGAGTACGCCGGCCCCGCGGAGCCTTCCGTACTTACCGGCCAACCGGCCTGATCGTGCCCTGATCCCAGGGCGTTCCACGGGGGAGGAACATTCATGCGACACGGACTTCGTACTGTCTTCGGGGCGGCGGCGCTCCTGGTCACGGGCTCGGCGGGCTGCTCGGGTGGAGACGGGAACCCCGCGGTGCCGGCCGTTCCCCGCGCCTCCGCCCCGACCGTGGCGCCGTCGCCCCTGCCTCCGGACCTGACCGGGGCGTTCGACCGGACCCGTACCATCCTGACCGAATCGTTGGAGCAGGAGGCGGCCAACGTCCCCGGTCCGCAGGGATTGATGTTGGTCGAGGCGTGGCCGGACGGTGCGGCCTACGCTTGGGAGACCCCCGACCAGCGGCTCTGTTCGGCCACGGTCACCAGCACCACGGTCCGGGAGCGGATCTGCCACAGCAACCCCCTGGACCCGCCGGTCGCGTCGATCAGAGGGGTTCAAGCGCACTTCACCCTCTTCACCGACGGCTGGGTACGGGTCTTCAGCGCAGACCACCAGGAGGTGACCTCCGCCACCTGCGGCAGCACACCCGTGGCCGTCCGCCGGGTCGGGACCGTCGCGAGTGGGGCCAGGACGCTGTACGCCGTGCGGTTCGCGAGCTACACGAAGGGCAGCATCGGGTTGTCGCTGAGCCATGACGGCACGACGTCGGAGGCCCCGTTCGTGATCGGCGAACTCGGCGACCACACGTGCACCCCGACCTCCTGAGCGATGCACCGGGCGCGTCCAGCCAGCCGTCACCGCCGCTCGACGGTGGTCGTTGTCCCGGCTCGCCGGTTCCGGGGCCGGGGCGCGGAGTGGCGTGGCCGTGGGTGTCAGGTGACGGCCCAGACCGCGGTCAGGGAGGCCATGAGCACGCCGAGTGCCCCGAAGCCGAAGACCGCGAGCTTCCTGCGGCGGGTGCTGAACGGGTCCAGACGCTCCGAGGGCAGCCGCTCGGCGAGTCCGGCGAAGGCGCACAGCACCCCGCCGGCGGTGAACCCCACGCCGAGGAGGATCCCGACGGCGTCGTTCGCGATCGCGTGGACACCGGGTTCCACGCAGTCGTCGGCCCCGGAACACCGCACGGACACGACCGCGCCGGCGTCGTAGAAGTGGTCCGCACTGGGGATCTCCCACCGTCCGGCCGTCATGCCGCTGCCCGCCGGATCGCCGTGGCCCTCGCACACGGTGGTTTGGCCCCGCCCCTGGTGGTCGTACCGGCAGCTGTCGACGGTCATCCGGAGCACCGGACTGCCGGTCCGCCCTGACACGACGGCCAGGTCCCGCGTCGCGAACACGCCGACGACAACCCCCAGTCCGATCATGACCACGGCGATCAGCAGGAAGAACCCGCCCCGCGGCCGCGGCGCGGACGCCGGCCGGCCAACCGGTCGCGCACCGGGCCGGGTCCAGTCCCGGCGCTTCCGACGCTTCTGCCGGGCTCTCTTCGACGGCATGGCTACCCCCTGACTGCTGACGCCCGCGCCAGTGTGCCCGCCGAGCCGGCCGGGCCGAAAGCGATTTCCGCACCGCGCCTGGCGGAACCGATCAGTGGATCGAGTCAGGCGATCATGCCTGACTCCGGGGCCCCAACCATCGTCTTCAACGGACTTCCCACACCTTGCTCCTCATCAGACCGTCCCGTCGGCTCCGCCGACCCTTGCGCGGCTTCGTTGTCTCCCCGACCGGCAAGGCCTGCATTGCAGTTCCGGAGAGCATCCTCGCAATGGAGGGACGGTCTGTCCGAGGTCAACCAGGACCTCGGGGAGATGCTCGCGTGGTGTGGCGATACGATGCGGCGAGATGAACCGTTTCGACGCCGGCCTGACCGACTTCCCGCGGTGTCCTGACGGGGAGTTCGCTGATGCCGAGGAGCTCGTCGACCGGGCCGTGAATCCCGCGTTGTGGCAGTCGCCGTTCCCCTGAGCGGGCGTTCGATGTGATGCGTGCGCGGATTGGATTTGTCCATGGAGCTCGGCAGGCTGGCCCGGATCTTCGGTGAGCCTTCGCGACGACCGGCGGCTACGCCGTGGGAGCGTTCTCCCGCGGAGGTCGGGTTCGCCTTCCCGGCCGACTATCGGGAGTTCGTGGATCGGTACGGGTGCGTGCGGATCAACGGCGAGCTGTCTGTGCCGGTGCCGACCCTGCGTTCCTACGACAGTGGGCCGACTGTCGGCTTCCCCGGGTTCGTGCGGCTGACGACGGACGGGATCGCCGCCGAGCTTGCTGCCGACTCGGACTGTCCGTACCCCGTCTACCCGGAACCCGGGGGATTGCTCTCCTGGGGTTCCAATCTCAACGCCGACCAGTTCTTCTGGCTGACCGAGGGCGAGGACCCGGACGCCTGGCCGGTGGTCGCGTTCTATCGGAGCCTGGAGGAGTGGGACCGATTCGACGGCGGATTCGCGGCCTTCCTGCTCGCCGTCGTCGAGGGTACGTACGCGTACGCGGACGAGGTCGCACCGGCCAGTCCCGACGAGCCGCTGTGGCGGTACCAGGGTGACTGGCACTGGGTGGAGTAGCGGGCACGGCGCGACGGCGGCCCCGGAGGGCTGTCAGGCCGTCCTGCCCGGCGTGATCACTCCTCGACCAGGCCGCAGGCGAAGGGGAACGCCTCCACCCCGGACTCCAGGAGCCGGGGGCTTGCCGACGGGTCAGTCCGTGCGGTCCAGCCCGAGGGCGCTACCCACCGGGACCGCCCGCCACATCGCGCTGACCTGCGGAAGCGTTTCGACGAACGTGGCAATCCGGGACAGCGCTTCAGCCCGTTCCCGTCCGATGGGATCGAAGTCGAAGCCCATGCTGTCGCGCCAGGCCATATCGCCCAGGTCGGCCCAGGCCGGAGCATCGCCGAAGAACAGTTCGAGCTCCACGTTCCAGCGCTGTGGCTGCGAGAACCCGCCATCCTGGTCACGCTCGTCGTGCACCGCGAACTGCCGGGTGAAGACCAGTGCGGGGCGGTCGTCGTTCCAACTCCAGCGCCCCCACTGCACGATGAACCCGTCGCCGTCGTCCTCTGCGGGCACGATGCCGTCGATCCGCTCCTGGACGAACTCCTGGAAGGCCGACCAGGCCCGCGCAACGTCGTCGACTGCGTCCGGGTCAAGTCCATGACGTCGAAGGATCAGCGCGAACATCTCAGGACTGTTCTTCCAGTGCGTGGCCATGCCGGATGCTAACCGGGCACGGCCGGCTCCAGGACGGCGCCGGCCGGCCACAGAACACCGGAGGGCGGCGACAACGGGCCTCGCGCGGGCGCGTGGAAGGGGGTCCGTCGCCGTAGCCCTGAAGCCGCAGCCCCCTGTCGGGGGAGAACGGATCTCCGTACGATGACGTGTGTGATCAAGGAAAAGCCTGCTTGTCCGGTCCAGGCGCCGTGGCCGTCCGATGGTCTTCCTGCCGGCCGTGCCGGCTCCATGGCAAACCGTCGGGGGCGGCGATGAAAGGCGCCGTTACTCCGCCGCGGCCGTGGGATGTCACTTCGGTCTTCCCCGAGCTCGCCGCCCATGCGAGGATGGCGGTCCGGCTGCACCCCGCGCCGGCGAATCCGGGCCCGCGTGACAGCTCCGTGGGAGGACCGCTGGCCTGGCCGGAGGACGAGGCATGGCCGACCTGCCCGGGCGGCAGTCATTCGAGGCACGGGCAGCTCCACCGCCCTGCCAACGTCAGGGGTGAGCGGTCGGCCAGGTTCGCCTTCCACGGTGAGATCGGCTGGGACGCGATACCCGCGGACGCGTCGTGGCCCCTGCTGCCCGTGCTGCAGGTGTACGCGCATGACGTGCCCTGGTACGACGGCTTCCCGGAGGGCACGGACCTCCTCCAGATCCTGTGGTGTCCGTTCCAGCACGTCTACGACGGTCCGACGGTGCCGTACAACGGAATCGCCGGACCGTGGGTCCACGTCCGATACCGCCGCACCGGTGACCTGGGAGAGCGGTTCCTGACGCCGCCGGAGCCGGTGGCCATCGGCGAGTCCGGCTATCTGCCGACCCCGTGCCTGCTGCGGCCGGAGCCGGTGACCGAGTATCCGCATCCGGGTGCCCTGGGTGAGGAGTTCGAAGCCGGAGTCGAGGAGTGGGAGACGGCGACCTTCGGTGACCCCGACGACCCCGAGGAGTACGAACCCCGCTATTCCTGGGACCTCTCGACGGCCCCGGGCTGGAAGCTCGGCGGCCATGAACCCTGGAACTACCAGGGCTACTTCGGCCCGGTGCGGTGCAGCACGTGCGGTACCGGAATGCGCTTCGTGGCCTCGATCGCCAGCGACGAGTGGGACGGCGGAACGGAAAGCTGGGCTCCTGCCGGTTTCCTCGAAGGAGGCCCAAGCGACCGGCGTCAGCGCCAGGAGCCGACCGACGTGGTCATCGGAGGACGGGAAACCATGCGCATCTTCACCTGCCCCGTTTCCACGGATCACCCGGTCATCGGCGACCTGGTGTAGGCGAGCCCGACGGCACCACCTGCACCCACGAGCCAAACCTGCTTCCCTGAACTATTGGAGTTGATGCCCGAGGGCGGATCCGGGCAAGCTGATCCGATGCGCCGTGGTGGCGATCTGTCCGCCAGGGGATCCGGCTGCATCCGATGGGGGGAGTGTGGAAGATCCGGAGTTCGACGTGCGGTTGACCTCAAGCGGGGGCAAGGGGCTCGACCTTGTGCTGGCGGTTCGGTCGGTGACCGGGCTGAGCGCGTGGCGAAGCAAGCAGCTGCTCGAAGTCGCCCCGACGGCGTTGGTGGATCGGACATGGTTCGACGCCGCGGTGGATGCGGCGAGGCGCCTCAACGTGGCCGGCGCGCGAGCCGACCTGCTCTGTCGTCGGTGTGAGCGGCTGATGTCCCCGGAGGACTGTCCGGTGGACCCGGGGCCGTGTGCATCACCCTACTTGGCCCCGACGGGCTGCCCTGCGAGCCGATCACGGGCTTGATCAGACCACGGCCGACCTGGCCCGACTTCGAGGACGTAGAGAGATGACCAGCCAGGAGATCCACTTCGACTGCCGACGCCACGCCGAACGCGGCGTGCTCGAAGTCGTCCCGTGTATCGACCGAATACCACTCACCGACTTGATCGACCAGTTCGAGACGGACGCCGGGATGCAGCCGGCCGGCGACGCCTACGGTGGACTCATCCCGCAGTTCTTTCGGTTCGGCCCGATGGAAGACCATTTCCACGGACGATCCACCGGAGCCATGGGGCCGAAGACGCCCGTGCTCGGCTGTGAATGCGGCGAGTGGGGATGTTGGCCGCTGATGGCCGGCATCACAGTGACCTCTGGCCACGTGACCTGGGACTCCTTCGAACAGCCCTACCGCACAACGCGCGACTACTCGGGCTTCGGTCCGTTCCATTTCGACCGCCATCAATACGATGAGGCCGTAAAGGTCCTGAGCGCCGCAGTCAGCTCCCCTGCGACCTGAGAGCAACCACCGGCTCAGCCTGGGAAGGAAGCAATCGTGTTTGACCACGTGAGCGGACTACGCCCCGAGGACGCCGCACGCTGGGCCGCGCTTGTCGAGGAGGCCGGCGCACCTTCCGCCCGTCACAGGCCGGTGGCACCCCCGGCCGCCCTGAGGACGGAGTCGAGCGCGTCCGCCACGGCGTTGCGCCGCCTCGCGTGCACCGCCCGGTCCGCCGGCACCAGTCGCGCGG
This sequence comes from Kitasatospora sp. NPDC047058, assembly GCF_040643935.1. NCBI lineage: Bacteria > Bacillati > Actinomycetota > Actinomycetes > Kitasatosporales > Streptomycetaceae > Kitasatospora > Kitasatospora sp. NPDC047058. The sequence continues at coordinate 9,650 of NZ_JBEYVJ010000258.1, forward strand.
CGATCTGCACGGCGTAGGCGTCGGGGTCGCCGAAGGCGGTCCGCGGGTGCTCGCCCGTATCCGCGCAGTGAACCGTGACGTCCTTGACCGCCTGGAGCATGACGGCCCGGTCCACGGCCGGCTGGACGGCCAGCCGTATCTGGAAGCGCGCCAGCCACCTCTCGCGGTCCTTCTCCCTCGCCGCGTCCGTCGTCTCGTCCTTGCCCGCCATGTGCTCTCCCGGGTGGTTGCGGTCCTCTGTCATCGAGTCAGACGCCGAAGGTCTCGAAGGGGGTTGTCCGGGCACTGACAGCAGCCGCTGGGCTCGGCCGGCCCGTCACGGTGCTGCCTGCTCCCGGGAACCTTTCCGGTGGCGGAAGCGTCCCGTCCGGATGCAGGCGTTTCTTGATCATGAAGGAGTGGGACATGCCCGTCACGCTGGGCGAGGAGATCATGCTGCTGTCGCTCGACGACGACAGCGGCCAGGCGAGGGACCGGTGGACGGCCGGATGGACCGTCACCAGCGCGCTCCTGCTGGAACTGGCACTCGCCGGACGCCTCGGGGTGGACGACGGCCGGCTGGAGGTGACCGATCCCTCGCCGACCGGTGTCGCGCTCGTCGACGGCTCGCTGGAGCGGCTCGGCGCGTGGGTCGGGACCGTCAAGTCCGCGACGGTGGCGGCCTGGCTGCGCAAGGACCAGGGCAAGAGCGTCGAGGCGACCCTGGCGAGCCTGTGCGAGCGGGGCATCGTCACCGAGGAACGCCACCGGGTGCTCGGCCTGTTCCCGGTACGCCGCTACCCGGAGGCGGACGGCGCCGTCGAGCGCGAGCTGCGCGCCCGGCTGGCGGCTGTC
>NZ_JBEYVJ010000259.1:0-10451 GCF_040643935.1 Kitasatospora sp. NPDC047058
TCGCCCCCCCCGCCGCGCTGCGGATCGGGGGCCGGCCCGGGTCGGGGCGGCCCCGCGCCTGCGGAGGCGCGGGACCGCTGCGGCCGGGGAGGACGAGGTCAGGCGAGGACGCTCTCCAGGGAGACGGACTCCAGGCCGAAGGCCTCGGCGACGGCGCCGTAGGTGATCTGGCCCTCGTGGACGTTCAGGCCCTTGGCGAGCGCGGCGTCGCGGCGCAGCGCCTCCTTCCAACCACGGTTGGCCAGCTCGACGACGTACGGCAGCGTCGCGTTGGTCAGCGCGTAGGTGGAGGTGTTCGGGACGGCGCCCGGCATGTTGGCCACGCAGTAGAAGACCGAGTTGTGGACCTGGAAGGTCGGCTCGGCGTGCGTGGTCGCGTGCGAGTCCTCGAAGCAGCCGCCCTGGTCGATGGCGATGTCGACGAGCACGGAGCCCGGCTTCATGCGGGAGACCAGCTCGTTGGTGACGAGCTTGGGGGCCTTGGCGCCCGGGATCAGCACGGCGCCGATCACCAGGTCGGCGTCCAGGACGGCCTTCTCCAGCTCCAGCGAGTTGGAGGCGATGGCCTTGATCTTGGTGCCGAAGATCTTGTCGGCCTCGCGCAGCTTGTTGATGTCGCGGTCGAGCAGGGTCACCTCGTAGCCCATGCCGATGGCGATGGTGGCCGCATGCCAGCCGGAGACGCCACCGCCGATGACGACGGCCTTGGCCGGGTGGGTGCCGGGCACGCCGCCGGGCAGCACGCCGCGGCCGCCGGCCGGGCGCATCAGGTGGTACGAGCCGACCTGCGGGGCCAGCCGGCCCGCGACCTCGGACATCGGGGCGAGCAGCGGCAGGGCGCCGTTGCCGAGCTGCACGGTCTCGTACGCGATGGCGGTGGTGCCGGACGCGACCAGCGCGTCGGTGCCGGCGCGGTCGGCCGCCAGGTGAAGGTACGTGAAGAGGGTCTGGCCCTTGCGCAGACGGTGGTACTCCTGAGCGATGGGCTCCTTGACCTTCAGCAGCAGGTCGGCGGTGGCCCACACCTCGTCGGCGGTGGGGAGGATGGTGGCGCCGGCGGCCACGTACTCCTCGTTGGGGATCGAGGAGCCGAGACCGGCGTTGTCCTCGATGTAGACCTCGTGTCCGTTGCGGACCAGCTCATGCACGCCGGCGGGCGTGATGGCCACGCGGTACTCGTGGTTCTTGACCTCGCGGGGGATGCCGACCTTCACGGCTAAACACGTCCTCTTGCCATGGGGGTCCCTACCGGAGAAGACCGGCGGGCGACGCGCACGTGGGGAGACCTCCGGAGACACCGGGGCACGGATCGCTGCGCGACTGAGTCCGAGTGTAATGAAGCCCAGGCGGCGTGTCAGCCTTCCAAAGTGAATAAATCTGCCGGACACATTGGCAGGTTCGTAGGCTTCCCCAATGATCTTTCTGTCAAAGCTGTCTCAACCGGGCATCTCCGACAATACCTCCGAAGTGCCCCCTACCACCCGCCGTCGAGGCGTTCGTGCAGCTCCGCCAGCGCGACCCCGACGGCCTGCTGCCCGCGGTCGTCGCCCAGTCGGCGCAGCACCGACAGGGCGGCCCGGTACTCCCGCTCGGCCTCCTCGAAGCGGCGCTGCCCGGTGTGCGCCTCGGCCACCCGGGCGAGCAGCCGGGCCTCGGCGGCCTGGTCGCCCATCGACTGCCGCAGCCCGAGCGCCCGCCCGTACCAGTCGGCCGCGCGCACCGCGTCGCCGAGCGCGCGGTGGCAGCCGGCCGCGCTCTCCAGCGCACGGGCGCAGAGCGGCTCGTCGTCGGCGGAACGGGCGTGTTCGAGGGCCGCCCGGTAGTGCCCGCCGGCCTGGTCCCAGCGTCCGGCGGCGGCCTGCAGGTCCCCCAGATTGAGCAGCGCGGCGGCGGCCCGGCGGGGCTTGCCGTGCCGCTCGGCCACGGTCAGCACCAGTTCGTGCAGCTGGTAGAGGTCGGCGGGGGCGGCCGCGCCGGTCAGCGGCAGCGAGCGCAGCAGGGCGGTGACCAGGCGGCCGGCCGAACCGTCCAGGTCTCCCTGGCCGATCGCGTCGGCGACGGCGCCCAGCAGCACGTCCCGCTCGCCGAGCAGCCACTGCCGGGCGTCGGTCGCGGAGCGCAGCCGCAGCGGGCCGGGCAGCGGGTCCGGACCGGGGCCGTCGGCCGGCTCCAGCAGGGCCCGGGCCGACTCGGTCAGCCGGACCAGCCGTTCCAGCAGCCGCGCCCGGGCGAGCTCGATCTCGGCGGGCCGGTCCTCCCGCTCGCGCAGCCGGACCAGCCGGGGGTAGAGGCGGCCGGGCACCCGGTAGCGCGGGGTGCCGTCGGCGGCGGGCGGCTCCTCGCCGAGCAGTTCCCGCTCGGCGAGCGCGGCCAGCGTCGCGGCGGCCTCCGGGGCCGGGCAGCCGACCAGCGCGGAGGCGGTGCGCAGGTCCGCCGTCTGGGCGGGGGCGAGGGTGAGCGCGCGCAGCATCCGGGCCTGGGTGGCCGGCAGCGCGTCGTAGAGGAGGGTGAAGGCGCCGATCAGCGGGTCGTTGTCCGGGACGGGAACGGGTTCGGCGGGCTCCGGCGCGGGCTTGACCCAGGCGGCCGGATCGGTCGGCGGCACGGCCGGGGTCGGCCCGCCGGCCGGGGCCGGCCCGGCGACCGGGGCCTGCCCGGCGACCGGGGCCTGCCCCGCGGGCTTCCCTCCCTCGGCCTCGGGGCGCCGGCCGTCCGCCGCGGCCTTCCCGCCCTTGTCCCCCTTGCCGCGGTGCCCGCCCCTCGCGTTCCTCCCGGCGGCCGCGGCGGGCTGCCCGGCGCCGCCGTCCCCGCCCGGTCCCGCCGCTCCCTCCGGCCGCCCGTCCCCGCTGCCCGGCTGCTTCCCGTTCGGCGTCGGCTTGCCGCCCGATGCCCCCGTCGGCGTGCCGCTCGGCGCCCCCGACGGCGTGCCCGGCTTCACGCCGGCGTCCCCGGCCGGCCGGCCGTCCGCCTCCCGCACCGCCCTGGCCAGCTCCCGGGCCGCGTCCGTGACGGCCAGCTCGGGGTTGCTCCGCAGCCACCCGGCCATCAGCCGCAGCGCGGCCGGCCGGGAGGCGCAGGCCTCCGCGAGGTCGGCCCCGCCGACCGGGTCGCAGCCGATCCTGGTGCCGCCGACCAGGTCGCCGAGGAGTTCGCCCGCGGCCTGCCGGTCGAGCCCGCCGAGGATGACCGGGTCGATGTCCTCGATCCCGGTGAGCGGCCCGGCGGTGGTGGCCAGCACCAGGCAGCCGGGCTCGTCCGCGAGCAGCGGCCAGAGCTGCCCGGCGTCCCGGACGTCGTCCAGCACCAGCAGCACGCGCCGTCCGGCGAGCGCCTCGCGCAGCGCCACGCAGGCCGGTTCGTCCCGGACGTCCTCGACGGCGCCGGGCAGCGGCACGCCGGCGCCGTCCGCGCCGAGCTGCTCCAGCAGCCGGCGGGCGGCCCGGGCGGGCGGCACCCGGCCGCCGTCGGGGGCGGAGAGCCGGGCGAAGAGCACACCGTCGGGGTAGTCGGCGGCGACGGTGACGGCGAACCGGGCCGCCAGCGTGGTCCGGCCGGAGCCGGGGCGACCGGCCAGCACCAGCACCGGGCAGCGGCCCTCGGCGGGGCGTGCGGCGGCGGCCCGCAGCGCGGCCAGCTCGGCGCGGCGGCCGACGAGCAGCGTGGGACCGGCGGGCAGCCGGTCCAGCCCGGGAACGCCCTCGACGGGCGCGCCGGGGCCCGCTTCCATCGTCGCCGTCTTCCTCGCCACCCGTGCCACTCCCGACGTCACCCAGCGCTCAGCGGAGGCGGCCCGCGGACGGGCGCCCTGTCTGCGAAGCGTAGTTCGACCGCCCGGGCGGCCCGGCGTGACATCCGGTCGTACGAACCGGTAAATCACCCCCGCGGATCAACCGCGGGGCGCGACGGGGAGCGGTCGGGCCCGCGGCGGGAACGGTCAGGCCCCGAACGGCCTCGCGGGCCAGGGCGACTCCGCCGGGCGCAGCGCGTCCAGGCCGCCGGGGCCGGTGAGCGCCGCGTGCAGGGCGAGCGTGCCGGTGATCAGGGTGGGGTTGTGCAGCTCGCCGGCGTGGATCAGCCGGACCAGCTCGGCGACCGGCACCCGCGCGGTCTCCAGCTCCAGCTCCTCGCCGTGCGCCTCGTAGCGCTCGCCCTCGGCCTCGGCCAGGTCGGTGGCGAGGAAGAGCCGCAGCGCCTCGTCGGTGCCGCCGGGCGAGGTGTAGAAGTCGACCAGCACCCGCCAGGTCCCGGCCTTGCAGTGGGCCTCCTCGTACAGTTCCCGCTGCGCGGCGTGCAGCGGGTTCTCGCCGGGGACGTCGAGCAGCCCGGCCGGCAGCTCCCAGAGCCGCTGGCGCACCGGGTGGCGGTACTGGCGCAGGACCAGCACCCGCTGCTGGTCGTCCAGGGCGAGGACGGAGACCGAGCCGGGGTGGATCTGGTAGTCGCGGCGGGCCCAGCTGCCGTCGGGCATCCGGACCTCCTCGGAGCGCACCCCGGTGACCTTGCCCCGGAACGGCGTCGTGCTCCCCCGGACCTCCCACTCCTCGGCCACGTCGAAGATCCTGCGGTCGTCCATCGCTCTCCCCTTTTCGTCAGTACGACACAATCTAACGCCGGACGGCGGCCCCGCGGGAATCGCGGGGCCGCCGTCCGGTGACGGGTCGTCGACCACTTGTTACGAGGCGGTCGCCGTCTTGATCTCGATGGCCGCCTTCACCAGGCCGGCGAACAGCGGGTGCGGGCGGGTCGGGCGGGACTTCAGCTCCGGGTGGGCCTGGGTGGCCACCAGGTAGGGGTGCACCTCGCGCGGGTACTCGACGTACTCGACCAGGTCGCCCTTCGGGGAGAGGCCGGAGAACTGCAGGCCGGTCTTCTCCAGGTCCGCGCGGTACGCGTTGTTGACCTCGTAGCGGTGGCGGTGGCGCTCCTCGACGTACTGCTCGCCGCCGTAGACCTCGCGGACGATCGAGCCCTCGGCGAGCTTGGCCGGGTAGAGGCCCAGGCGCATGGTGCCGCCCAGGTCGCCCTTGCCGTCGACGATCGCCAGCTGCTCGGCCATGGTGGAGACGACCGGGTGCTTGGCCGCGGCGTCGAACTCGGTGGAGTTGGCCTCGGGCAGGCCGGCCAGGTTGCGGGCCGCCTCGATGACCACGCACTGCAGGCCCAGGCACAGGCCCAGCAGCGGGACCTTGTTCTCGCGGGCGTAGGTGATCGCGCCGACCTTGCCGTTGACGCCGCGGTCGCCGAAGCCGCCGGGGATGCAGATCGCGTCGACGTCGCCGAGCTGCTCCTGGGCGCCCTCGGGGGTCTCGCAGTCGTCCGAGGTGACCCACTTGATCTCGACCCGGGCGTTGTTGGCGAAGCCGCCGGCGCGCAGCGCCTCGGTCACCGACAGGTAGGCGTCCGGCAGGTCGATGTACTTGCCGACCAGCGCGACCTTGACGATGTGCTGCGGCTCGTGGACGCGGCGCAGCAGGTCGTCCCAGGTGGTCCAGTCCACATCGCGGAACGGCAGGTCCAGCCGGCGCACGACGTACGCGTCCAGGCCCTCGCCGTGCAGCACCTTGGGGATGTCGTAGATCGACTTGGCGTCGATGGCCGCGACCACGGCCTCCTCGTCCACGTCGCACATCAGCGAGATCTTGCGCTTGATGGCCTGCGGGACCTCGCGGTCGGCGCGCAGCACGACGGCGTCCGGCTGGATGCCGATGTTGCGCAGCGCAGCGACGGAGTGCTGGGTGGGCTTGGTCTTGAGCTCGCCCGAGGGGCCGATGTACGGCAGCAGGGAGACGTGCACGAAGAAGACGTTGTCCCGGCCGACCTCGTGGCGGACCTGGCGGACGGCCTCCAGGAAGGGCAGCGACTCGATGTCGCCGACGGTGCCGCCGACCTCGGTGATCACCACGTCGACGTCCTCGGTCGCCATCCGGCGGATCCGGGACTTGATCTCGTTGGTGATGTGCGGGATGACCTGGACGGTGTCGCCCAGGTACTCGCCGCGGCGCTCCTTGGCGATGACGGTCGAGTACACCTGGCCGGTGGTGACGTTCGCCGAGCCGTGCAGGTTGGTGTCGAGGAACCGCTCGTAGTGGCCGATGTCCAGGTCGGTCTCGGCGCCGTCGTCGGTGACGAAGACCTCACCGTGCTGGAACGGGTTCATGGTGCCCGGGTCCACGTTGAGGTACGGGTCGAGCTTCTGCATCGTCACGCGCAGGCCGCGGGCCTTGAGCAGCGCACCGAGGCTGGAGGCGGTGAGGCCCTTGCCGAGCGAAGAGGCGACACCCCCGGTGACGAAGAGGTGCTTGGTCGTCACGGCGCGGCTGTTCGATGCCTTGCCGGAATGGGGCTGTGCCAAGAGGGGGCTCCCGTGGGTCGCGTGTCGAAGGTGACGTGGGCGGGAGGCTCGCGGCTCGCCTGCCGACGGGAGCGCGGTGCAGGGCACGTCGCTCGGAGGGTCGTCGGTTCGGCTGGTCCGGGGCGTTTGATCCCACCGGTCCACGGGATACCAGGGTATCAGTGACCCGGCCGGGGCGCTTTCCCGGCCACCGGCCCGGGCGCGGAACCACACGCCCGGCGCACTCCCCGGCGCAGCACAGGCGCACCACCCGGCGCACGGGCCACACCGGTCGTACCACCGGCCCGGTCGGGCCACCTGATGGCCATTCGTCCGGGCCATGACCGGCCCTCCCGACGGACCATCCGGAGCTGATCCTTCCGGGCCATCCTGAACGGCGTACCCGCGATGCACGGCATTTCCCCCGAATTGTGGCGCCACGCTGGGCGGCGCCCGCGTGCTTCGCCCCTTTCGTCCGTCGTAAGCTGCACGGACGCATCGCCGACAGCACGAGCACGCGGAGGGCGTGGGAGGGTCAGGACACTCCCTGTCCCCGATGCGCGACCGGACCTCCCCGTAATCTGCTCATCCCCACCACTCCAGGGGCTCCACCGAGCCTCACGCGGACACTCCGGCAAGGCCCGCCACCACCCCCCGGCAGGCCGGACGTCCCGGGGGTGGCCCCGGCCCCGCAGACCCGCTGGCTCTCCCCGGATCGCCGATGCGTCCTGACCACATTGCGAACTGGAGATCCACGTGGCCGGCCGTATCGAGGACTACGCACTCATCGGGGACATGCAGACCGCCGCCCTGGTCAGCAGGGACGGGGCGGTCGACTGGCTGTGCCTGCCCCGCTTCGACTCGCCGGCCGTCTTCGCCGGCCTGCTCGGCACCGATGAACACGGCTTCTGGCGGATCGGCCCGGCCGAAGTGGTCGCCGCCGAACCGCCGGCCCCCGCGGCCGCCCCCGCCCCGGCCGCCGTCCGCGCCCGCATCGCCGACACCGGCGACCTCCGCGTCCCGCCGGCCACCGCCGCCGCACCGGCCGTCCCGGCCGACCGGCGCCGCTACCGGGGCGACTCGCTGATCCTGGAGCAGGAGTGGGACGCCCAGGGCGGCACCGTCCGGGTGACCGACTTCATGCCCCCGCGCCCGCTGGCCGGCCGCGACGCCGTCCCCCAGATGATCCGGATCGTCGAGGGCCTCAAGGGCACCGTCCGGATGCGCTCGGCGGTCCGGATGCGGTTCAGCTACGGCCGGGTGGTGCCCTGGGTGCACCGGGTCGAGCAGGCCGACGGCGGCCACCGCACCGTCGCCGTGGCCGGCCCCGACTCCGTCTGGCTGGACGGCGAGGCCGAGACCTACGGGCGCAACCTCACCACCTACGCCGACTTCACCATCACCGCCGGCGAGCGGATCGCCTTCGCCCTCACCTGGCAGGCCTCCCACCTGGAGGCACCGGCCGTCCCCGACGCCGAGGAGATGCTCGCCGCCACCGAGGACTTCTGGCACGACTGGGCCGGCCAGTGCACCTACCAGGGCCCGTACCGGGAGGCGGTGATCCGCTCGCTGATCACCCTCAAGGGCCTCACCTACGCCCCCACCGGCGGCATCGTCGCCGCCCCCACCACCTCCCTGCCCGAGGACATCGGCGGCGAGCGCAACTGGGACTACCGCTACACCTGGCTGCGCGACGCCGCGATCACCCTCTCCTCGCTGCTGCGCACCGGTTACCGCGACGAGGCCCGGGCCTGGCGCGAGTGGCTGCTCCGCGCGGTCGCCGGCGACCCGGAGAACCTGCAGATCATGTACGGCATCGCCGGCGAGCGCGAGCTCACCGAGTCCTCGCTGGACTGGCTGCCCGGCTACGAGGGCTCACAGCCCGTCCGGGTCGGCAACGGCGCCGCCGGCCAGCTCCAGCTGGACGTCTACGGCGAGGTCGTCGAGGCCCTGCACCTGGCGCACATGACCGGCCTGGTCCGCAACGACCACGCCCACCACCTCCAGCTGCGCCTGATCGAGTACCTGGAGGACCACTGGCAGGAGCCGGACGAGGGCATCTGGGAGGTCCGCGGCCCGCGCCGGCACTTCGTCCACTCCAAGGTGATGGCCTGGGTCGCCGTCGACCGCACCATCAAGCTGCTGGAGCAGACCCCCGAGGACGCCCCCTCCGACGGCCACCTGGACCGCTGGCGCGAACTGCGCGAGACCATCCACCGGGACGTCTGCGAACGGGGCTACGACCCGGAGCGCAACACCTTCACCCAGTACTACGGCGGCCGGGAGCTGGACGCCTCGCTGCTGCTGATCCCCCAGGTCGGCTTCCTGCCGCCGGACGACAAGCGCGTCATCGGCACCATCGAGGCGATCCAGCGCGAGCTGTCCACCGAGGACGGCTTCGTGCTGCGCTACCCCACCCACGACGAGAGCGGCAACAACGTGGACGGGCTCTCCGGCCACGAGGGCGCCTTCCTGGCCTGCTCGTTCTGGCTGGCCGACGACCTGGCCATGATCGGCCGGGTGCAGGAGGCCCGCGAGCTGTTCGACCGGCTGCTGTCGCTGCGCAACGACATCGGGCTGCTCGCCGAGGAGTGGGACCCGCGGGCCAAGCGCCAGGTCGGCAACTTCCCGCAGGCCTTCAGCCACGTCCCGCTGATCGACACCGCGCTGCGGCTGACCGCCTGCGGCGGCGCCTACCTCTCCGCCCAGCCGGACGGCCCGGCCGCCGACCGGGCCGAGCAGGCCACCGTCTGAGGCGTCACGGCGTGCGCTGCACCAGCTCGTCGTAGGTGCTGAGCACCTGGGCGACGGTGGCGGCCTCGTCCGGCCAGGTCTCGGCCTGCTGCCGGCCGGCCGCCACCAGGCGCTCCCGGCGGTCCGGGTCGGCCAGCAGCTCGCGGACCGCCCGGCCGATCGCCGCCGCGTCGCCGGGCGGGACCAGCACGGCCGCGTCGCCGACCAGCTCGGGGATCCCGCCGACGGCGGTGGCGACCACCGGCACGCCGGCCCGCATCGCCTCCTGGACCACCAGCGAACGGGCCTCCCAGCGGCTGGACAGCACCACCACGTCGGCGGCGGCCAGCAGGTCCGGGACGTCGGTGCGGTAGCCGAGCAGGCGCACCGGCAGCTTCTCGGCGGCCACCCGCTCGCGCAGCCCGGCGGCCTCCGGGCCGTCGCCGGCCAGCAGCAGCAGCGGCTCCGGGTCCAGCGCGGCCAGCTCGCGGGAGGCGTCCAGCAGCAGCCCGAAGGCCTTCTGCGGGACGAGCCGGCCGACCGCCAGCACCAGTGGGCGGTCCGGGCCGTCACCGAGCAGCGCGGCCCGGGCCGCGGACCGGTCCAGCCGGCCCTCCGGCATCGGCGGGGCGGCGACCGGCCCGAGCCGGGCGTCGGTCGCGCCCAGCTCGCGGGCCCGGGCCACCAGGTCGGAGGAGGCGCCGAGCACCAGGTCGGCGGCGCGCGCCACCCGGCGCTCCATCAGCCGCTGGAGACGGCGTTCCATGCCGGTGGCCAGCAGCGCGTGGTGCGAGGTGACCACCAGCGGGGTCTCCGGGCGCAGGCCCGGGAAGCGGCCGGCGGTGCGCAGCGCCAGGTCGGAGAGGAGCCCGGCGCGCAGGCCGTGGGCGTGCACCACGTCGGCACCGGTGAAGGCGCGGCGCAGCTCGCCGATCGCGGCGGCGTCGCTGCGGGCGCCCGCGGTGGGGGTGATGTCGACCAGGTGGAACCGGGCGCCGCTGCGGGAGAAGCCGAACAGGGCGTCCGTCCCGGCGGGCGCACAGACCGTCACGGTGACCCCGTGCGCGACCAGGCCCTGTGCCAGGGACCGCACGTGCGCACCGATGCCGCCGGTACTGGCGGCCAGGACGAGCACCACGTGCAGCTGACCCCGGTCAGGGGCGGCCGCGGTGGCCCGGGCGGCGGAATGGTCCACGTCGTCTCGCATCCGACTCGATCAGGTTCGCGCGCCGCTTCCGCGGGGGTTTCCCGCCGGCGACGCTCGGGACTGGAAAGCCAGTGTCCAGCCGCCACCATGCCAGGTCGGCGGCCCTCTTGGACAGTCGGCGCCACCCGGGGCGCGTCGCCGTCCGGCGCGGCGGGGGGCCGCCCCCGGCGCGCGCCCGGC
>NZ_JBEYVJ010000260.1:0-10438 GCF_040643935.1 Kitasatospora sp. NPDC047058
CCGCGTGCCGTCCCGCAGCGCGATCTGGGCCAGCACCTCGGCGGTGCAGCAGATGATCGGCGCGGTCGGGTTCACGCTCGCGTCGCCGGTCATCACGCCGGCCTGATCGCCGGGTGCCGGCCCCAGGCGTGAGCCAACGCCTCGACGAGCAACAGCCCACGCCCGCTGGTCGATTCCGGATCCGCTTCACGGCGCTCAAACGTCGGGCTGGGATCCGCAACCTCGACTCGCAGCCGCTCACCCACTCGACGAACGGTCACCGTGCACCGGGCCTTTGCATGCTCCAGCGCATTGGCGATCACCTCGCTCGCGCAGAGCTCCAACTCTTGCACCGCGTCGCCGGAGAGCGGCACGTTCCAGGCGCGGACGATCTCCACCACCAACCTCCGCGCCGACGGCACCGCCGCCCCGTCCGGCTGGACACCCCACTCCAGGGGCACCGGAAAACGAGCCGTCTTGAGCGGGCTGACGATAAGCCCTGAGTTTGCCACATCAGGCATGCGATCCCCACAGTCAGTAGCCGTTCCGCGCCAAGCGGTGACGTAGGAAATCGTCGCCCTGCAGCGCGCCGCCCTGAACCCCCTCAATGAGACTCCCAAGGGACTTTTCAGAGCCTTCCTCGGCATCCGACTCCACCAAACGTCCCGGATATGTCCCTATCGGGCGTATGGTTGACGCAGCATCAGCAGCTCGGAGGACGCCATGCCCCGATCCAGCGGCAACACCGCGCTCAAGGCCGCCCGACAAGCTCGCGGCCTGTCCAGCCAGCAAGCACTCGCAGCCGCACTGCACGACGCTGCGCGCCAGCTCGGCATGGGGGAGATCGTCGTCAGCCGCAAGCAGATCGGGCGGTGGGAGTCTCCCAACCCGCCCTGGCCGCGCGACGACCACCAGCAGCTCCTCACCCACGTCCTGCGCCTGCCGATCGAGGAGCTCGGCTTCCGCGCGCCGTGGGAGGACAGCACCCGGCCCGTGCCGGACAAGACCGCCCCTCCAAGTCCCCGCCATTCAACTCCACCTGTGCTGCCGAGGCCGATGGGATCCGCCGGGACACAACCAGCCACCGTTGGCGCAGACTTCGCCACCGTCACGGAGGCTCATCGGCGGCTCTACTGGAGCGTGTCGCCGGCCACGTTGCATCAGGCGGTTGCCGAGCACGCCAACCTCGGCACCGCTCTGCTGGGTGAGACCGACGGGTTCGCCCGGAGGATCCTCGCTTCCGCCCTCGCGGAGAGCCTCCTGCTGGCCGGCCGGATCCAGTTCTTCGATCTCCGCCAACCAGACTCGGCCGATGCCACGTTCGTCCGCGCTTTGCAGGCCGCCGGGGAAGCCGACGACTCTCTGCTCGGCGCCGCAGTCCTCGCGCACGCCGCGTTCGTTCCGGGCTGGGCGGGGCGACGCGAGGACGCGACCGAACGGATGCGGGCCGCCCGGACGTACGCCCGGCGTGGGCCTGCCTCAGCCGAGTTGCTGGCCTGGCTCGACGCCGTCGAGGCCGAGTGCCTGACCCGTTGTGGCGATCACCGGCAGGCGCTCGCACTCCTCCGCCGGGCCGAGAGCGTGCTGTCGGCCGGCGGCGATCACCTCAGCCCGGAGTGGTTCACCTGGTTCTCGGCCACCCGGCTCGCCGCTTTCAAGGGCAACACGGAGCTGGCTGCCGGCCTCATCCCCCAGGCCCGAACCACCCTGGAGACGGTGCTCGCAGATCTACCCGAGACCGACGGCAAACAGCGGATCGTCGTCCTCGCCGATCTCGCGGCCGTCGAGGCCGCCGCTCGACGGCCTGACCCGGCGTGTGCGCTGCTGGAGCAGGCACTCGATCAGCTGGGCGTGACCTGGTACGCCACCGGCATGGAGCGCATCCGCGAGACCCGGCGGGCGCTCTCTCCCTGGCAGGACTCGGAAACCGTCCAACAGGTGGACAATCGCCTCTACTCCTGGTCCACGACGCTCAGTTCGCTGCAGCGTTAGCCTTTGCGATCAGCTCCGGCAGCTCGGTGAGCGAGTCGATCCGGAATGTCGCACGACCGGCTGTGGGGTCGTGCTGCTGGATCCACCCCCACGGCCCACGGCGGATCAGCGCGGTCTGCATCCCGGCATGGGCCGCGGGGAGGACGTCGTTGTCCAGGCGGTCGCCGACGTAGAGGATCTCGTCCGGTTCGACCGGCACCACCCCGGCGACCCGTTCGAAGAAGGCCGGATCCGGTTTGCTCGCTCCCCAGTCGTCGGAGGTGCCGATCAGGTCGACGTCGTCGGTGAAGAGCCGACGGAGAATCACCCCGGATCGGACCGTCTGGTTACCGGCGATGGCCAGCCAGAGGCCGGCCGCCCGGAGCCTGGCGAGGGCCGGGCGGACGTCGGCGTACAAGTCCTCCTCGCCGAATGTCTCGGCCCGGCCCGCCGCTGCCCGCTTCTCGCGTTCTTCGTAGAGGTCGAAGCCGGGCCGGAAGACCTGGAACGTCTCGCGGTAGTCGCGGCCCTCGGCGATTACTGCGCCGAGCTGTGCCACGAAGGTGTGCCGAGGCACGCCCAGCCAGTCCGCCCAGGTCCCGTACTCCCGGGTCTCGTCCACGAGGCACTCACCGACGTCGAACACCACTGCACGGATCATGGCCGCAGCCTAACGGGACCATTGCCCTGCCGCGCTCGGGTGGGCGCGGCAGGGGGGTCAGTGCCGGTGGTGGTTGTCGGGTTGGGCGGGGTCGCCGGGGTGTTCGAGGCCGGAGGTGAGGGTGAGGCGGGTGGCGCGGGCGTGGTCGAGCCAGCGGACGAAGGCGGCCCGGCGGGTGGCCGCGTGGACGACGGCGGCGGGGTCGGGGCCCTCCGCCGGGGAGCGGGTCACGGCGAGGAGGGTGGCGGTCCAGCCGTCCGCGGTGACCGCCTCCCCCGGGGCGGCGGTCCGGAGGCCGGCCGCGAGGGCGCGTGGGAGGGTCGCGGGGTCGGCCTCGCAGGTGCCGCCGTCGGGGAAGGCGAGGCGCCAGACGGCGGGTCCGGGAGCACGTGAGGCCATCGTCCGGTAGTGCCGGACTTGTTCGGGCGGCGGGGTGACATCGGCCGTGACGGCCTCGTAGACGGCCCGGACGGCCGGGCTGCCCTCGTAGGCCGCGGCGGTGATGGAGCCGAGTTCGACGGCGGCCTGCTGGTCGAGGCGGGCCGGGGTGCCGCGCGGGACGGTGAGGCCGCGTTCGGCGGCGACGGCCTCGCAGAGCGCCTCGGTCAGCAGCACCTGGGCCACCCAGCGGGCGAGTTGGCGGTCCTCCGAACTGCCGGGCCGGGGCAGGGCGGTGGCTCGCGGGCCGGTGCGCAGGGCGGCCAGGCGGCGGTCGAGTGCGGTGCGTGGCAGGGGTCGGCCGTCGAGGTGGCCGAGGACGCCGGCGGTCACGGCTCCACCACCAGTGCCACGGTGGGCGCGTACTGGCAGCGGCCGAACCACATCACCTTGGCGAGCGCCCAGTACGCACCCGGGTCGATGTCCTCGGGGACGGCGACCGCGAAGGTCACGGTCTGCGCGGCGCCGGCCGGCAGGGTGAAACCGCGGACGGGGACGGGGAGTGCCTCCCACGTGCCCCAGGGCGAGACCAGCTGCAGTTCGCCGCGGATCTCACCGCGGGTGCGGTTGGCGAGGCGGAGGTCGAGGGCGGCGCGGCCGCCAGGGGCGACGCGCACGGCGTCCGCCGGGGTCGTCACGGTGAGTCCGGTGTCGCGGCCCTCGGCGGACTTGGTGCCCTGGGCGGCGGTCCAGTCCTCGGGTGCCTCGCCGGGGACGGGGAGGAGGTCCGGGAGGTCGCCGACGGCCACGGTGACCACGTCCTCGATCTCCTGGCCGTCGTGCGCGATCCGGACGGCGGCGAAGTGCAGCCCGGGTTCGGCGGAGGCCGGCGGGGTGAGTGTCACGGGAAAGCGCAGGTGGCCGCCCGGCTCCAGCCGGTAGGGGCGGGTCGGGAGGCTCGCCGTCCAGCCGTCCGGCGGGAGGATCCGCGCGGTGCCCTCCGCGGCGGCGTCGCGCAGCTGGGAGGACAGGGCGACGGAGAGCTCCACCGGCTCGCCGGTGGTCCGCAACAGGCCGGGCGACGCGCCGACCGACACCGGGAGGTAGCCGAGCGGAGCCGGGCCGCGGTTGTGCAGCCAGTACCGGGCGTGGACGGGCTGCGCGGCCTCGGCGACCGTGCCGAGTACCGGGGCGGCGGCGCGGCCCTGACCGTCCGCCTCTGCGGTGCCGGCTGAAACGCCGGGCCGGGCCAGGACGGTGGCGATCTGCGAGCCGGCCAGGTCCAGCCCCGGGCCCTGCTCGGGCTCCGCCGGGCCGAACGCCCGCTCCAGCAGGTCGGCCCGGCGCAGGCCGGTCAGGGCGAGGGCGCCGCCGAGGCGCGCCGTCCGCCCGAGGCCGGTGGACTCGACCAGCCGGAGCGTGAGTTCACCGCCGTCGGGCCGGGCGGCGGAGCCGTGCGCAACCGGGTTGCCGGCCGGCTTGAGCGCGCCGAGCAGCACCTCGCGGGCCGGTTCGACCCGCAGCCAGGACAGGGTGGCCGGCAGCGGGCCGTCCTGGGCCGGGGCGAGCCGGGCGTACAGCGGGTGGTTGAACTCCTGGCCCTGCGCGGGCAGCCCGAGGGCGCGCCAGTCCCCCGCACCGCCGACCAGCGCATAGGTGAACTCATGTGTCCAGTGCTGGAGTTGGAAGGAGGAACCGTCGGGCAGGGTACGCCGGGGCGGGTCGATCCAGACGCCGGATGGCCAGCCGGTGCAGGAGCGCATCAGCGACAGGTGCAGGGCTCCGGCGGCATCGACCGCGAAGCCGGGCAGGCCGAAGCTGAGCAACGCGACGGTGTGGTCGGTGAGTTGTTCCGACGCCGTCGGCGGCACCGGGCAGACTGCGGTGATCCGGGCGTCCGCGAGGTCGTCCACCAGCGGGGCCGGGTCGGTGACGACCAGCGCCGGCAGCGCCCGCAGGTCGCGCAGGTCGGCGCCGGGCCGCCAGACCTCGGCCAGCGGGGTGAGGGCCGGCACCCAGACGGCGCCGCGCTCCTTCAGGACGGCGGCGTACTCCTCCCCGGCCCGACCGATCAACTCCCGTGCCACGTCGTTGACTTCCGGACCGCCGACGACGATGCGGAAGTCCGGCAGGTTGGAGTCCACGTCCAGCCAGCCGTACCGCGCCCAGTCGGCGCCGGAGGTGGTGGCGGTGACGCCGACCCGGGCGAGCGCGACGACCAGCCCGCGGGCGTCCGCGGCGGCGTCCAGGTCGGGGACGACCACCTCGGCCACCCCCAGTGCCCGTTCGCCCAGCGCCTCGCCCGCGAGGCCCGTGAGTTCCACGCGCGCCGTGGAGCCCAGGCCGAACCAGGTGTTGGCGGGATTGTCGAGGGTCCAGGGCGCCTCGGCGGAGTCGACGTCGGGCATCGCGAAGCCGCGCCCGACCACCGCGCCGGCGACCTCGCTGACGGGCAGCGCGCCGGGCAGGTCGACGGGGAAGCGCAGCCGCAGCAGCCGGTCGGCGCCGGAGTGGTCGACCACCCGGGTGCGGCAGTCGACGCGGTCAACACCGTGCCACAGGGTGACGGTCTGCTCGTAGCGGATGCCGTCGACCGTCCCGCCGATCACCAGCCGTTCGCCGAGCGGGCCGGTCTCGCGGCGGACGTCGGCCGGCTGCTCGCCGGAGCCGAGGACCGGGCCCTTGGGGAGGAGATGCCAGGGGCCCTCGCCGAAGTCGGGGTGCTGCGGGTACTCCTCGTAGACCCGCAGCTCGTTGCCGACCAGCCCCGTCCGGATCAACTCCCGCCCGTGCAGCAGGTCCAGGACGGAGGAGAGGCCGCCGCCGCGCGCCGGGTCGGCGGTGACCCGGTAGCGGGCGTTGGCGATGGTGTGCCCCTCGGCGGCGGACCAGGCGGCCACGGACGGGGCCGGGGCCGGGGACGGGGACGGGGCGCCCATGGACAGGTCCGGAGACGGGGCCGGAGCGGCGGTCACGGACCAGGCGGTGTCGTCGGCGGAGGCCCCGGGCACCAGCCGCCAGGTCCGCCATCCCAGCGCCGGCACCCCGACGGCCAGGAACCGCAGCGTGCCCCGGTCGACGGCGCCCGGCACCTCCGCGCCCGTGTCGTCCAGCACCCGCACCGGGAAGCGCTCCCCCGCCGGCAGCCGGACGGCGACCAGGTCGGTCCGGTCGAAGGAGAGCGTGTTGGTGACGACCACGGCCATGCCCTCGCCGGCCGTTGCGACCCGCCCCACGAGCGCGTCCAGCGCGCGGTCGCGAACGCCGGCCGCCAGGTCGTACGCCTCCCGCCAGCCGCCGAGCAGGTCCAGGTACACCTGGTCGGACTCGGACCCGGTGATCGCGTCGTGGTGGGCGCCGTAGGCGAGTTGGCGCCAGACCTTGTCCAACGCGTCCTGCGGGTACCGCCCGAGCCCGTGCACCACGGCCAGCGTGGCCAGCTTCTCGGCGTCCACGGCCGCGACCTCGGCGGCCCGCTGGGCCTGCTTGGTGTCGATGTAGGAGACGTCCTTGCCGGTGTAGACCGGGTTCATGTCCCGGGTCTGCGGGCTGGGCCGGCGCCCGCTCGCCGCCAGCCCGGCCCGCACCGCGTCCAAGAAGTCCCGCGGTGTGCCGCAGACGAACCGCGGCCACAGGTACTTCGCCGCCCACGACCGGTGGATCGCGGTGACCCACTTGTTCGGCGGGGTGTAGTCCGTCCCCACCGGCAGCAGCAGGTTCCTCGTCGCGCCGACCGGCTTGAGCTTGCGGTACAGCTCGTAGACGGCCTGCTCGGCGGTGGCGAGGTCGGGCGAGGAGTCCATCCACCAGCCGGCCGAGTAGTGGTGCGGCATGTAGTGGGTGAGCACGCCGTCGCCGGAGGGCGCGATCCACTCGAACTCGCTCGGGAACTGCATCACCCGGGCGTCGTCCTTGGCCTCTCGGAAGTTCTTCTGGATCGGGCCCCACTGGTGGAACGGGCCGCGCGCCCAGGCGCTGCCGGTGAGCCCGGCGGCGGCCAGGTGGCCGGGGAACTGCGGGTCGTGGCCGAAGACGTCGAGCTGCCAGGCGGTCCGCGGGTCGCCGCCGAGGACGTCGCGCTGGTAGCCGATGCCGTGGACGAGGTTGCGGATGGTGGTCTCGGCGCCGGTGAGGTTGGTGTTGGGCTCGTTGTAGGTGCCGCCGACGAGTTCCACCTGCCCGCGTTCCAGCAGCAGCCGCAGCGTCTCGCGGCGCTCCGGGTGCTGGTCGAAGTAGGGCTTCAGATAGTCGACTTCGGCGAGCACGAAGGTGTACACCGGGTCGCGCAGCGCCAGGTCCAGGTGTGCGTCGACCAGGGCGAAGCCGTTGCGCTCCCAGAGCGGCCGGGTGGTGGCGTCGGCGGAGAGCAGCTCCCACGGCGAGGTGTAGGCGGCCTGGGTGTTCCACCAGACCGGGTCGTAGTGGAAGTGCGAGACCATGAACATCGTCCAGCCGGGCTCGGCGACCTCGACGACGCCGTCGGCGCGGGCGCCACCGGCGTGCACCTCGACCGGGATCCGCTGCCCGGGTGCGGCGGCCGCGCTGATCTCCAGGGGGACTTCCACCGGACCCGTGCCGGCCGCCTCGCCGCGTACCCCGGGGCCGGTGACGGTGATCCGGGTGGCGGGCGGGCCGTCGAGGGTCACGCGCAGCAGTTGGCGCGGCGCGTCCTCGGGGCCCGTGAAGAGGTCCGTACTCTCGACGGCGGTGATGGTGACGACCGGCACGGGGGTGGTCCCTTCGCTGGATCGGGGCTACGCGCCCCAGGCCTCGAACTCGTAGATGCGGGCGGCGGGGTCGGTGCCCTGGGTGGGCCTGGTGACGACCAGGCGGACGTAGCGGGCGGTGGTGGTCACCGGGTGCTTGGTGATCCCGGCGGTGTTGCCGGTGACGGAGGCGACGGTGGTCCACGGGTCGGTCGTGGCCGACCGCACCTGGATCGAGAAGTCGCGGGTGTTGTAGGCGGGGCTCTCACCGCCGGCCGAGGCGTGCCTGACCACGAACTCGGACAGCGGACGGGCCGAACCGAGGTCCACCTCCAGCCACTTGGCGCTGGTGAGGGTGCACCACTTGTCGCTGTTGCCGCCGTTGACGCTGCCGTTGACCGCCTTGGTCGGGCCCTCGTTGGCGTTGCACCGGCCGGAGGCGGTGGCCGGACGGCCCAGCGCCAGGTTGGTGCCGGCCGGCGGGGTGCCGCCCCAGGACACGGTGGTGGTGGCGGTGGTGGAGCGGCCGTACTCGGTGGAGACCGCCTCCACCTCGATCACGGTGCCGGTCTCGCTGCCCGCCCGGTCCAGCCGGTTCACGAAGAACGCGTCGGACGGCGTCGCGCCGAGGTAGCCACGGGTGCCGTCCGCGTTGCGCCGGTACAGCTCGTAGTGGTGGACGTTGCCGCTCGCCGACGCCGTCCAGGAGAGCCGCAGCGACTGGCTGGAGCCGGCCACGACGTCGCTCGCACCCAGGACGGTCAGCCCGCTCGGGGCGGCCGGCACGTCCACCGCACCGTCGTAGAGGGCGAGCTGACCGATCCTCACGTCGTAGGCCGGGTTGGACCCTTCGGCCCGGAGGCCGATCTGGGCGATGGTGCGCCCGGCGTAGGCGGACAGGTCGAGGGTGTGGCGCTCCCATCCGGTGCCGGAGTCGGCGCCCAGGTCGAGCGTGGTGAAGCTGGTCGGCGCGTCGGTGAAGGAGATCGCCGCCTTCAGGCCGGTCGGCCCGGCGGCCGGGGTCTTCACGACCACGGAGAGCTTGCTGTCCGCCGCGACCGGCAGTCTGCTCTGGTAGAGCCGGATGGTGTTGGCGGCGTCCAGCGTGCCGCTCAGGCGCAGCGAGGAGCCGCCCTCGTAGGCGTCGGTGAAGTCGACGGAGGGGGTGAGGCGGCTGCCGGTGGAGCTGACCAGCCAGCGGTAGGTGGGCGGGACGTCCTGGAGCGAGAGGTTGTTCCAGCCGCCGGTGGCGGTCCTGGTGCCGGCCGTGTTGTGGAAGTCGCCCTGGCCGGTGGAGAAGTTGGTGACGAAGGGCTTGGAGGTGATCGGCGAGGATTCCGCGATGTAGCCGGCGAGGCCCTTCCAGTCGGACGACGTCGTGGTGTCGGAGGGGTCGTTGTTGGCGCCGACCCAGTAGCGGGCGTCCTTGGCGTAGAAGTCGGCGCGGTCGGTGGCGGACTTCCAGGTCCACTCGGGGCGGTAGAGGCCGAGCGAGGTGGTGTGCGGCTTGCCGGCCGGGAAGAGCGCGTTCCAGTCGACGCCGGTGTTGTAGCCGTTGGCCTCGGTGTCGATGCCGGAGTAGAGGTCGTACTCGCTGCGGCCGAGGCCGCGGGCCAGTGAGCGGGAGGAATCGAGGCCGCCGGAGCTCCAGTTGAAGTTGAGGAACATCGAGTCCGCGGTGCGCCTGCCGCCGTCCTGCAGGAAGGTGTCGTTGGCGGGGGTCAGCGCGTTCTGCCAATTCACCGAGCCGGACTCGGTCATGGCGTCGTACCACATGAACTCGGTGCTGCTCCGGTCCTTGGTGTACTGCATCAGGTTGCGGAGTTCGCCGGCGAGTGCCGGATCGCCGCCGCCGGTCTCCTGGTTGATGAACCAGCCGTCGAAGCCGTAGTACTGGGCGGCCTGGACCAGCTTGTCGGCGACCGGGTAGCGGCTGCCGGACTTCTGGACGAAGTCGCGGACCCACTGCAGCTGGCCGCCGTAGGCGGCGGGCGGGAAGAAGACCGTGCCGTACACCTTGACGCCGTTGCGGTGGGCGGCGTCGATGACGGTCGGGTTGGGCGCGAGGATCAGGCCCTCGCCGGCCGAGCCGCCCCAGAAGACGAGCTTGTCGACGTACTGCCAGTAGCCGAAGGCGTAGTAGTCGGGATCGGCGGAGCCCTGGGAGGGGTTGTTGGAGGTCGGTCCGAAGGAGACCAGCGAGGCCACTTTGCCCTCGCCGGCCCGGGCGTTGGCGTTGGCCTTGAGCGCCGGGTCGCTGGTGCGGGGCTGGAGCGGGACGCGGGAGCGGTTGAAGCGGGCGTCCGGGTCGGTGGCCGGGTCCCAGTTCAGGATGGTGCTCGGGTACCAGTACGAGGCGTACGGCTGGGTGCCGGGCGCGGCCGTCGCGGCGGCGGGGGCCGTGGGGGTGGCCGGGGCGCCCGCGTGGGCGGCCGGCGCGGCGCCCAGGACGGCGGCTCCGAGGGCGGCGCTCAGCAGGTACGGGAGGCGTCGTGACATGCGGTGGCTCCGATCGGGCGGAGGAGGGTGGGGGTGGGGCCGCCCGGGTGGGAGGCGGCCCGAGGTGCATGCGGGGCGTGGCGCTGTACGGGAGCGGGCGGGCGTACGGAGCAGGCGGGCGTACCAAGCGGACGTACGGGTAGCGGTCCCGGTCCCGGTGCCGGGGCGCGGGCGCAGGTGCGCCGCGGGACGTGAAGCGCGCGTGCAGGTGCAGGTCCGGGCGTCGCCGGACGGTGCCGGCCGT
>NZ_JBEYVJ010000261.1:0-10419 GCF_040643935.1 Kitasatospora sp. NPDC047058
CTGCGGGCCGGTGAACCCGACCACCGGGCTGTGCTCCGCCAGCGTGCTGCGGAACGCCTTCTCCAGGGCGGTGAGCGGAGTCTCCTCGGGGGAGTGCTCGGTCACGGTGCGGGCCAGGCCCTGGGTGAACAGCTCGTGGTGGTCGAGCGCCAGGTCCTCCTTGCGCGGGAAGTAGTTGGTGACCGTCTTCTTGGCGACGCGGGCCGCGGTCGCGATCTCGGCGATGGTGGTCTGCTCGAAGCCCTGCTCGATGAAGAGCCGGGTGGCGCAGTCGGAGATCAGCTGCCGGGTCTCCTGCTTCTTGGACTCGCGGAGCCCCATCTCGGTAGTCATGGAGCAATCTTACACCCGTAGCAAATTTATGCTTGACGGCCTCCGGTGCCCCTGGGTAAAGTTACGTCCGTCGCAAAGTTGGCCCGGGGTGCCTGTCAGGTGCCGGGCAGGGCACGGGCCGTGCGCAGGGGGGAGCGGTAGACCGGCAGCCAGACCAGGGCCAGACCGGCCGCGCCCACCCAGAGGGCGGCCCGCTCCGAGAAGACGGAGCCCAGCAGGCCGGCCAGCAAACCGCCGACGGTGAGTGCACCGGTGAGGAGGACGCGCATGGTGGCGTTCATCCGGCCGAGCAGGTGGTCGGGGGTGACGTGCTGACGGAAGCTGACCTTGATCACGTTGTCGATGCCCACCTTGACGGTGGTCACCAGCCACCCCCCGGCCGCGCACCAGAGTGCCGGACCGCGGTCGGCCAGGGCCACCAGGGCCCCGGTCGGGGCCACCGCCAGACCCATCAGCCAGAGCAGCCGGCCCGCGCCCAGCCGGCGTGCCAGCGGACGGGCGAGCAGGGAACCGAGGAGGATGCCGACGCCGCCGACGGCGAGGAAGAGCCCGGTCGCCACGTCCGGCAGCCCCAGCGTGCGCGCGAACAGCAGCGGCAGCATGGTCTGGCACAGCTGGAGGGAGAGGTTGGTGCAGGCGCCGGCGAGCGCGATCGGGCGCAGCACCGGATGGCCGAGGACGAAGCGCAGCCCGGCCCGGATCTCGTCGGCCAGCCGCCGGCCACCGGGCGGTGCGGGCTGGGGTGCCGGCTCCGGACGGCGGATGCGCCACAGCAGCCAGGCCGAGCCGAGGTAGCTCGCGGCGTCCACCAGCACCGCCACCGGGGCGGTGAGCAGGGACACCAGGAGCCCGCCGGCGCTGCGCCCGCCGGTCTGGGCCACGGCGTCCACGGTGACCAGGTGGGCGTTGGCCCGGGTGAGAGCGGAACGCCCGACCAGGGCCGGCAGGTGGCTCAGCGCCGCGAGGTCGAAGAAGACGGTGGCGGCACCGGCCAGCAGTGTCACCGTGCAGAGCTGGGCGAAGGTCAGGCAGCCGAGCGCCCAGGCGGCCGGGACGGAGCCGAACAGCGCCGCGCGGGCCAGGTCGGCCGCGATCATGACGGGCCGTTTGCGGAGCCGGTCCACCCAGGCCCCGGCCGGCAGGCCGATCAGCAGGAAGGCGGCGGTGCTCAGCGCGGCGAGCAGTCCGATCTGCCAGGCCGGGCTGTGCAGGGCGAGCACGGCGGTCAGCGGCAGGGCCAGGGTGCCGACGGCGGTGCCGGCCTTGCTGACGGCGGTCGCCGCGAGCAGGAGCCGGTGGGCCGGGTCGGGGGTGGCGTCGCGGTCGGGGGTCGGTGCGGCCTGCGGCGGGCCCGCGGGAGGGGTGGTGGTCGTCATGGGGACAGACCCTGGCCCGCCCGCCCCGGAGGCGGCCACGGATTCGGTGTCAGCTAAATTCACGCCCGTGCCGTCCGCGGCAGCGACCCCGCCCCGACCGCCGATCCCGGAGCGTGAGACCCCGATGCTGGACCTGGAGTTCACCACCCGGGACATGGCCCGCACCCGGTTCGCCATCTCCCCGCTCTGGGAGGTGGTCGCCGCCGTCCGCGTCCTCAAACGGCCCGCCGAGCACCCGCTGCACCTGCCGTGGAGCGGTCCCGTGCGGGAGCGGCTGGCCACCGCGCGACTCGACTGGGGTCTGCTCGCCGACCTCGTGCCGGCGCCGCCCCGCACCATCCCGGTCTTCGTCGCGCCGCCGCCGACCACCTCGGTGCCCGACCTCGCGCTCGAACTCGACGGACTGCGCGCCACCGCGCCCGGACTGGTCCGCGCCGCGCTGCACGGCCCCCGCGCGCCGTCCTCGGACCGGGTCGCCGCCCTGCAGGCGGACCCGGTCCGCGAACTGGCCGCGCTCGCCGACACCGTGGAGGCGTTCTGGGAGCTCGCGCTCGCGCCGTACTGGCCCCGGCTGCGGGCGCTGCTGGAGGGCGACGTGCTGCACCGGGCCCGGCTGCTGGCCCGAGGGGGCGCCCAGGAGCTGCTCAACGACCTCGCGTCCCAGGTCAGCTGGGAGGAGGGGACGCTCCGCGTCAGGCACTGGTACGCCCGTGGCGGGCGGCGCCTGGGCGGGCAGGGGCTGCTGCTGGTGCCCTCGGTGTTCGTCTGGCCCCGGGTGTTCTCGGTGACCGGCCCGGGGTGGCAGCCGACCTTGCGGTACCCGCCGCGCGGGGTCGCCACGCTCTGGGAGCACCGCCGGCGCGAGCCGTCGCGCGCGCTGGCGGCGGTCCTCGGCCGGACCCGCGCGCTGCTGCTCGCCGAGCTGGACGGCCCGGCGTCCACCGCCGAGCTCGCCCGCCGCACCGGGATCACGGCCGGCGGAGTCTCCCAGCACCTCGGCGCGCTGCGCGAGGCCGGGCTGCTCGACGCGCACCGCGCCGGCCGGTACGTCCTCTACGCCCGGACCGAGGCCGCCGAGGTGCTGCTCGCGGCGGCCTCCTCGTGAGGACGCCGGCCGCCGTGCGCGACACCTACGGGCTGCCGTAGCCGCCCCCGCCGGGCGTGCGGATCTCCAGGGCGTCGCCGGCCCCGACCTCGGCGTTGGCGCAGCCGGGCAGCGGTTCGACGGTGCCGTCGCGGCGGAGGATCCGGTTGCTGCCGAGCCCGCCGGGCGAGCCGCCGGCCAGGCCGTACGGCGGCACCCGGCGGTGGGCGGTGAGCAGGCTGAGCGTCATCGGTTCGCGGAACCGGAGCCGCCGCAGCGCGCCGTCGCCGCCGTGCCAGCGGCCCGCGCCGCCGCTGCCGGGGCGGACGGCGAACTCCTCGACCAGGACCGGCAGGCGCCATTCGAGGACTTCCGGGTCGGTGAGCCGGGAGTTGGTCATGTGGGTCTGGACGACGTCGGCGCCGTCGAAGCCCGGGCCGGCGCCGGAGCCCGAGGCGATGGTCTCGTAGTACTGGTGGTGCTCGTTGCCGAAGCTGAGGTTGTTCATCGTGCCGGAGCCCTCGGCCTGGACGCCCAGGGCGGCGTAGAGGGCGCCGGTGATGGCCTGCGAGGTCTCGACGTTGCCGGCGGCGACGGCGGCGGGGTACTGCGGGGCCAGCATCGACCCGGGCGGGACGACGATCTCCAGCGGGCGCAGGCAGCCGTCGTTGAGCGGGATGTCGTCGGCCACCAGGGTGCGGAAGACGTACAGCACCGCCGCGGTGACGACGGCGGAGGGGGCGTTGAGGTTGCTGTCGAGCTGGGGCGAGGTGCCGGTGAAGTCGATGGTGGCGGTGCGGCGTTCGCGGTCGACGCGGACCTCGACGGCTATCACGGCCCCCGAGTCGGTCTCGTAGCGGTACGCGCCGTCGGACAGTCCGTCGATCGCCCGGCGCACCGCCTGCTCGGCGTTGTCCTGGACGTGGCGCATGTAGGCCTGCACGACGTCGAGGCCGAAGTGGTCGATCATCGCGTTGACCTCGGCGACGCCCTTGTGGTTGGCGGCGATCTGGGCGCGCAGGTCGGCGAGGTTGGTGGCCGGGTCGCGGGACGGGTAGGGGGCCTCGGCGAGCAGCCGCAGCGTCTCGGCCTCGCGGAGCCTGCCGTCGGTGACCAGCGGCCAGTCGTCGAAGAGCACGCCCTCCTCGTGGATCTCGCGGCTGGCGGCCGGCATGGAGCCCGGGGTGATGCCGCCGATCTCGGCGTGGTGCCCGCGGGACGCGACGAAGAACAGCACGGTCCGGCCGCCGGGGGCGAAGACCGGGGTCACCACGGTGAGGTCCGGCAGGTGGGTGCCGCCGTGGAACGGGTCGTTGACGGCGAAGGTGTCGCCGGGGCGCATGGCGGGGCCGCGGCGGCGGATCACCTCCTTGACGGTGGTGCCCATCGAGCCCAGGTGGACCGGGATGTGCGGGGCGTTGGCGACCAGATTGCCGTCCGGGTCGAAGAGCGCGCAGGAGAAGTCCAGCCGTTCCTTGATGTTGACCGACTGGGAGGTGGACTCCAGCCGGGCGCCCATCTGTTGGGCGATCGCCATGAAGAGGTTGTTGAAGACCTCCAGCAGGACGGGGTCGGCCCGGGTCGGGACGGCGGCCTCGGCGTGGGTCCTGACCTGCTCGACCAGCAGGTGGCCGGCCGGTGTCAGGGTGGCCCGCCAGCCGTCGTCCACCACGGTGGTGGCGTTGGCCTCGGCGACCACGGCCGGTCCGTTGACGGTGTCGTCCGGGCGCATCGACTCCCGTTCCAGCAGCGGCACCTGGCGCCAGGAGCCGCCGGTGTACAGCTGCACGGTGGCCGGCGCGGACGACCCGATCGGCCGGTCCGCGCCGGCCTTCCCGTCCGCCCCTGCCATCCCGTCCGCGCCGGTCTCTTCATCCGTCCCGCCAGGCGGCGCCGGGAGGGTGCCCAGTTCGGGCTGCTCGGTGAGGCCGGTGGCCTCCACGACGAGGGCCTCGACCACGACCGGGCGGTCCAGCAGGAAGGAGTAGGTGGTCCGGTGCCGCTCCTCGAACGCGGCGGCCATGTCGGCCGGTTCGCCCAGCGTCACATCGAGCGTGGTGTCGGTGCCCTCGTACCGCAGCCGGGCCCGGTGCGCCAGCCGGATCCGCTCCGGCGCGGTGCCCTGGTCGAGCAGTTCGGCGGTGGCCTCCGCGGCCAGCCGGCCGGCGAGCGTGCGCACGTCCGCCATCGACTCCGCCGCCAGCGGGAGTTCGGCGGCGTGTTCGCGCAGCACGGTGGTGTCGGCGAGGCCGATGCCGAGGGCGGACAGCACCCCGGCCATCGGCGGGACGAGCACGGTCCGGATGCCCAGGGCCGCGGCCACCGCGCAGGCGTGCTGGCCGCCCGCGCCGCCGAACGTGGTGAGCGCGTACCGGGTGACGTCGTGGCCCTTCTGGACCGAGATCCGCTTGACGGCGTTGGCGATGTTGCCCACCGCGACCTTCAGGAAGCCCTCGGCGGCCTGCTCGGGCGAGCACGGCGAACCGGTGGCGGTGGCGATCTTCCCCGCCAGTTCGGAGAACTGCTGCCGGGTCGGTTCCTCGTCGAGCGGCTGGTCGCCGTCCGGCCCGAAGACCTGCGGGAAGTGCCGGGCCTGGATCCGGCCGAGCAGCAGGTTGGCGTCGGTGACGGTCAGCGGGCCGCCGCCCCGGTAGCACGCGGGGCCGGGGGTGGCGCCCGCCGAGTCGGGCCCGACCCGGAACCGGGAGCCGTCGAAGCGCAGCACCGAGCCGCCGCCGGCCGCGACCGTGTGGATCGCCAGCATCGGCGCCCGCAACCGCACCCCGGCGACCTGGGTGGTCACCACCCGCTCGAACGCACCCGCGTAGTGCGACACATCGGTGGACGTGCCGCCCATGTCGAAGCCGATCACCCGGTCGAAGCCTGCCAGCCGGGACATCCGGACCATGCCGACGATGCCGCCGGCCGGGCCGGACAGGACGGCGTCCTTGCCGCGGAAGTGCCCGGCCTCGGCCAGCCCGCCGTTGGACTGCATGAACATCAGCCGGACCCCGGCCAACTCCGCCGCCACCTCCCGCACGTAGCGCCGGAGACCGGGGGAGAGATAGGCGTCCGCCACGGCGGTGTCGCCGCGCGGCACCAGCTTCATCAGCGGGCTCACCTCGCTGGACAGCGACACCTGGGTGAAGCCGAGCTCCTCGGCGAGCCGGCCGATCGCCTGCTCGTGCGCCGGGTGCAGGTAGCTGTGCAGGCAGAGCACCGCGACGGACCGGATGCCGTCCGCGAGGCAGCGGTTCAACTCGCCGGCCAGCAGGCCGAGATCGGGCGGGCGCAGCTCGGTGCCGTCGGCGGCGGTCCGCTCGTCCACCTCGATCACCCGGGCGCAGAGCGGCTCGGGCAGCACGATCTCGCGGGCGAAGATCTGCGGGCGGTTCTGGTAGCCGATCCGCAGCGCGTCGGCGAATCCGCGGGTGACGACCAGTGCGGTGGGCTCGCCGGTGCGCTCCAACAGGGCGTTGGTGGCCACCGTGGTGCCCATCCGGACGGACTCGACCGGCTCTCCGGGCGGCAGCAGGGCCCGGACGCCGGCGACGGCCGGATCGCGGTAGCGGGCCGGGTCGTGCGAGAGCAGTTTGTGCGTCAGCAACCGCCCGTCCGGGGCCAGCGCGACGACGTCGGTGAAGGTCCCGCCCCGGTCCACCCAGAACCGCCAACCGCGCGGCCCGCCCGTGGTTCCCGGCGTGCCCGTCCCGCCCGGCGTTCCCGTCATGCCCGGCTCCCTCCGCCGTGCCGCGCGGCGGGCCGGCCGCCCCGCGGCGCCCCGTGCACGAGTATCCGGCCGGGCGGTCGAGCGGTGCAAACGCGACATAATGGGCGGGCGGGCCACCCGCGAGCGCCCGAAGGGGCGCACCGGGGCCGGAAAGGCGGTGACGCGGTGACGGCGGCCACGACGGTGGGGGTGCTCCGGGAGACCGTGCCGGGTGAGCGCCGGGTCGCCCTGGTGCCCGGCCTGGTGCCCGCGGTCGCCCGGCTCGGGACGGCGGTCGTGGTCGAGGCGGGCGCCGGTGCCCAGGCCGGGCACCACGACCAGGACTACCGCGCCGCCGGTGCCACCGTGGCCGGGCGGGCCGAGCTGCTCCGCCGCGCGGACGTCCTGCTCGGCGTCCACCCGCCGGCCGTCGACCCGGCGCACGCGCTGCACGGCGGACAGGTGCTGGTCGCGATGCTGCACCCGCGCCGCATCCCCCACCGGGTACGCCAGTGGGCCGACCACGGGGTCACGGCCGTCGGCCTCGACCTGGTGCCGCCCGGTCCCTCGGCCGGTCACCCGCTGGACGCCGAGGCCTCCCAGGCCCGGATCGCCGGCTACCGCGCGGTGCTGCTCGCGGCGGTCCGGCTGGACCGCTGTCTGCCGCCGTGGGGCTCGGCCGGGGCGCTGTTCGAAGCCGTCCGGGTGCTGGTGGTCGGCGCCGGCCACGCGGGACTCCAGGCCGCCGACACGGCCCGCCGGCTGGGGGCGCAGGTGCAGGCGGTCGAGCTGCGCCGCCCCGGACGGGCGGCGGTGGCCGCCCTCGGCGTCGGCCTGCTGGACCTCCCGGGGCTGCGCCCGGTGGCGGGCGACCGGGAGCTGTGGGAGAGCCTGGACCAGGACCGCGCCGCCTGGTCGGCCGGGACGGCCGCGGCCGTCGTCCACCACGATCTGGTCGTGACCGCACTCGCGCTGCCCGGCCGGCGGCCGCCCGTGCTGCTGAGCACCGCCGCGGTGGCGGCGATGCGGCCGGGCTCGGTGCTGGTGGACCTTTCCGCCGGCCCGGAGGGCGGCACCATCGAGGGCGCACTGCCGGACACCACGACCCTGGTCGGCGACGGGGTGACGGTGATCGGCGCCGGGGACCTCGCGGCGCAGGTGCCCGGCACCGCCTCCGAGGCCTACGCCCACAACGTGCTGGCGCTGCTCGCCCGCCTGCTGCGCGACGGCTCGCCGGTCGTCGACCCGGCCGATCCGGTGCTGCACCCGATGGTGGTCACCCACCGCGGGACGGTGCGGCACGAGCCCACCCGGCTGCTGCTGCAGGCGGCCACCGCGGCGGCGGGCCTGCCGTGAGGCGTGTCCGAGGGCCGGTCTCAGACCGCGGCGCCGGCCCGGGAGAACAGCCCGGCGTGCCGGGCGATCGATCCCGCGTGCGCGGCGCACCGCTGGTAGCAGCAGGCGAGCACCACCAGGTCGGCGGTGTCGACCGGGTCGGCCGGCGCCGGTTCGCGGACCAGCAGCTCGTACAGCAGCCGCTGGCGCGCGCCGAGCTCGTGCAGTCGCGCCAGGACGTCCGCGACGCCCTCGGGCGCGCCCGACTCCAGCACCCCGGCCGCCTCCGCGACCAGCTGCAGCGCCGTGTCGGCGATCCCGGACAGCGGGGCCCGCAGCCGTTCGTCGACCCGGTCCCGCTCCTGCCGCGACCAGGCCACCTCCAGCAGCCGCTCGGCGAGCTGTCCCAGGGCCTCCACCTCGGTGCCGACGTGCACGCCGGCGACGACCCCGGCGGGCCCGGCGAGCGTGCCGGCCGCGTCCTCCTCGATCCGGGCCCGCAGCTCGGCCAGCGCCTTCTCGGCGGTCCGCACCCCTGCGGCGGCCTCCTCGGCGGGGCGGGTCAGGGTGTCCGTCGCACCCCGCAGGGCGGTGTGCGCGAGCCGGACCAGACCGGCCAGTTCGGTGATCAGCGCACGGTGGGCGCGGTGCGCGTCGGCAGGCATCCGTCGGCTCCCGTCCTCGTCGGCCGGCCCCCGACCAGTGTCACCCCGGCCCCCGCCCCCGGCAGCCCTGAGGCATCCCTCAGGCGGGCAGGAACGACGGCCACCACGGCGGGATGTTGCTCGCGGGGCAGAGCCCCGAGTCCCCGTGGTAACTGTCCATCGTTCCCACCACGGCGAAGTACGCCCACCCGAGCAGCAGCAGCGATCCGACCACGACGGACGCCGGGAGCGCTCCCCGCCAGCCGATCGCCATCCGACGGGTGGCCGCCCGGGCACCCGCCCAGGACACCACCGCCAGCAGCACGGACGCGCCGGTGAGCGGCAGCGCCAGCATGTTCATCTCGAAGCGGCCGGCCGGCTCGAACCCGGCGTCGCAGTAGGCCCGTGCCGCCCAGGTGAGCAGGTATGTGCCGGCGGCGGCCGCGAAGCCGAGGCCGACCACACCGGTGACGGCCAGCCCGCGCAGCACCGCCGGGCCCCGCCGGACCGGCAGGCTCTCCATGCGTAAGGTCATGGTCGTTCCGACGCGTCGACGGCACCGCCCGGTTGCGGCGTACGTACGCTGCCCGCGGCACGCCGCCGCCGGCGTCAGGCGTCAGGCGTCCGTCGGCAGGGCCGGGGCGGCGGGGCGGTGGGGTGCGGTCCGGGGGTGGGCGGGCAGCGGGAGGGTGAGGGCGTCGGGGGAGCCCGGGGGCAGGGCCAGGGCGGCGGTGACCTCGGCGGGCAGCTCGCGCAGCCCGAGCAGGCCGGCGCCGAGACGGGCGGTGGCGCGGTGCCAGTCGCCGATCCGCTGGAGCAGCGCATGGCCGCTGCCGGTCACGGTGTAGCCGCAGACCCGGGCGCCGGCCGCCCGGCCGCGCCCGGCGAAGCCGACGGTCTCGGCGGGCGGGGTCACCTTGTCCCGGTCGCCGTGCAGCATCAGCACGTTGCGCCCGGCCAGCTGCTCGCAGGGGTCCTCCGGCGGGCACCACGGGGCCAGGGCGATCACGCCGGTGACGTTCGGGTGGCCGGCCGAGCGCAGCGCCGCCCGGCCGCCCATCGAGTGGCCGACCAGAAGGGTCGGCACGTGCCCCAGCTCCTCGGCGAGGTCACCGAGCGCGGCGAGGGTGTCCCGGGCGGCGTCGGCGCGCTCGCCGTTCCAGCCGCGGTGGCGGTAGCGGACGGTGCCGATCGCCACGCCCGCGCCCGCGGTCTCGCGGCGCAGCGCCCGGACGAATCCGGTCATCCGCAGGCCGGGCAGGTTGACCGGGCCGGGCCGGGAGAGGCCGTGCTCCTGACCGCCGTGCAGGACCAGCACCGCGGCGGCCGGCTGCTCCGGCAGCTCGCGCCAGACCAGCGCGCGGTGCCCGCCCGTGCCGCCCTGGCAGCGCGTTCTCACCGCGCCCGACGCGTCGTTCCCGCTCACCCGTGCACCGTCCCGCCCCGCCGTCCGTTCCGTGGACCGCCACTGTACGCGCACCCCGTCGGGCGCCGGGCGGCCGTGCGTCCAAGGGCCCGTCTTCATGAAGACGGGCCTAGGGGCCGAGCAGGCCCTGTTCGCGGGCGAGCCAGCAGACGGCGGTCAGCCGGTGCACGGCGTAGTCGTAGCCCACCGGCTCCAGCCGGCCGGACTCGGCGAGCGCGTCCAGGAGGCCGAGCGCGTAGGCCGACAGATCCGCCCGGTCCAGCGGCCGGGGCGGCAGTTCCGGACCCTGCGCGTGCAGCAGCTCGCGGATCTGCGCGGCGTGCTGGTCGACCGCGGCGACGAAGCCGGGCGCGACGGCGAACTCGGCGAGCCGCGGCGTGAAGGCGGCGACGATCCCGGGCAGTGGGCAGCCGGCCGGCTGGTCGGGGAGGAGCCGGTGCGACTCGTCGGGCGTGGCGGACATCCGTCCACGGTAGGCGAGCCGGCCCCCGGTCCGGGCCGCCCGGTCTGAG
>NZ_JBEYVJ010000262.1:0-10382 GCF_040643935.1 Kitasatospora sp. NPDC047058
GCTCTGGCCGGGGCTGCGCGAGCACTTCACCCGCGCCGACGTCGCGGTCCCGTTCGAGGACCTGAAGGAGCGGATGCTGTTCAGCGAGGCGCTGGACTCGGTCCGCTGCCTGGAGGAGGGCGTGCTCACCTCGGTCGCCGACGGCAACGTGGGCTCGATCCTGGGCATCGGCTTCCCGGCCTGGACCGGCGGCGTGTTCCAGTACATCAACGGCTACGAGGGCGGCCCGGCCGGCTTCACGGCCCGCGCCCGCGAGCTGGCCGCGGCGTACGGCGAGCGGTTCGCGCCGCCCGCGCTGCTGGAGCGGATCGCGGCGGAGGGACGCACGTTCGGCGACTGACGGGGGACTGACGGGGGAGGGCCCGGGCGGGGAGCCGGGCGCGGGTGGGCCCCGGCCGGAGGAGAGCCGGACCGGGGCGGGCCGGGCGGGGACCGTGCCGCTGTGCGCGGCGACCCCGTCCGGGCCCGTGCCCGTGCCGCGGCTACCCGCCCGTCAGCCCGCCCGCCGGCTCGCCCAGCCCCTCGCCGAGTTCCTCGCGGAGGTACCGCTGGAACGCCGTGACCAGGGCCTGCGCCACCATCGGCTGGATGTGGTCGGTCAGCGCCTTCATCCGCTCCAGCTCGGCCGGGGCCGGTTCGCTCTCCCGGTACGGCTTCCACACCGTCTCGCGGAACAGCCGCTGCAACTCGTGCGCCGTCGCCCGGCTGTGCTCCACCACCACGGCGCGGGCCGCGAGCAGCGTCTCCAGCGGGATCGGCACGTCCAGGATCCGCACCCCGAGCGGCAGCAGCCCCGGGTCGACCCGGAACACCTCGGCGTCCGCCGTCCGCTCCAGCGCACCCATCGCGGTCAGCCGGTCCAACTGGTCCTCGGACAGGTCCCGTCCGGCCCGCCGCTCCAGCTGCCCCCGGCTCACCCACTCCGGCTCCTCCGGCGTCCACGACGCCACCAGCGCCCGGTGGATCGCCAGGTCCAGCGGCGTGCTGTCCCGGGGCAGACGCGCCAGGTAGCGCTCGATCGCGGCCAGCGTCAGGCCCTGCCGCTGCAGTTCCTCGATCAGGCCCAGCCGGTCCAGGTGCTCCGCCCCGTACAGGCCCACCCGCCGCGGTCCCAGCTCGGGCGGCGGCAGCAGGCCCTTGGTGCCGTAGAACCGCACGGTGCGCACGGTCACTCCCGCCCGGGCCGCCAGTTCGTCGACCGTCAGCCGCCCGTCCACGCCCTCGCGTGCCCCCATCCGCCGCCTCCGCCTTCGTTGCACCACCACTGTGACAGCAGCAGTGTGACAGTGCTGGCCCACCCGGGTCCACCGGTGTCCCGGGCCGTGGGGGCCGGGAACGGGGACGCCGGCCCGCCCCGTTCCCCGGGGCGGGCCGGCGTCGGTCCGGTTCGGTCTGGTCCGGTCCGGGGTCAGGCTCAGGCTCAGGAACGGGCCGCCCCGGTGGCGTCGACCAGCTCGGGGTGGTGGCGGCGGGTGACCTCGGGGTGGGCCCGGGTGTACCCCTTCCACTCGTTGAGGCCGAAGTCGGCGAACAGCGGGTTGGCCGGGTCCTCGGTGGCGCCGGGGGCGTGGTGGGCGAGCGGGAAGTCGAGCGGCTCGACGTGGGCGTCCAGGCGCGGGTTGTAGAAGAAGGGGACCGAGAACCGCTCGCGGGCGCCGGGCGGGCTGACCACGCGGTGGCTGGTGGCCTTGAGGTAGCCGTCGGTGGCGACCTCCAGCAGCTCGCCCAGGTTGACCACGAAGGCGCCCTCCATCGGCGGGACCTCCAGGAAGCCGCCGTCCGGGCGCTCCACCTGGAGGCCGCCCACGGTGTCCTGGAGCAGGAGGGTGATGAAGCCGTAGTCCTTGTGCGCGCCGACGCCCTGGCCGGCGCCGTCGGGGGCGGTGCCCGGGTAGCGGACCAGCTTCAGCCGCAGGTGCGGGTGGCCCGCGAAGGCCGGGTCGTAGAAGTCCGGGCGGGCGCCGATCGCGGCGAGGAGCTCGTGCAGCAGCCGCCGGGCCACCGCGCCGAGCCGGTCGATCCAGCCGAGCGCGGCGGTCCGCAGCTCGGGCAGCGCGTCCGGCCACTGGTTCGGGCCCTCCAGCCACCAGTACGGCGGCTCGCCGCCGGCCGGGACGTGCGCGGGCAGCTCGGCGCCGATGTCCAGCTGGTCGCGCCAGTCCCGGCTGCCGCCGGTGCGCTCGTCACCTGTGCGGGTGTAGCCGCGGTAGTGCGGGGAGTTGAGGTTGCTCACGGCGAGCCGGTCGGCCTCGGGCAGGGCGAAGAAGGCCCGCATCGCCGCGGTGAGCGCGGCCGTCTCCGCCGGGGTGATGCCGTGCCCGACGAGCTGGAAGAAGCCGACGCCGGTGGCCGCGGCCCGCAGCTCGTCGTGCAGCCGGAGGCGGTCGTCGGCGCTGCCGTCGGCGAGCGAGAGGTCGATCACCGGGAGTGCGTCGGCGGGGGCGTGCGAGGGGGCGTCCGCGAGGGGGGACGGGGTGCTGGAGGGGTGCTGCTGCGACATGGATGACATCCGCTGGGTCTCGTCCCGACCGGACCCGGTGATCGACCGGGGGCGCCGGGGCCACGCCTGGTGCGGCGGGTGCCCGGGGGCCGGGAAGGGGGACGCGGCCGGGTGAGGGCCGCGCTGAGGGTGGGAGGCGCGAGGTTCAGCCGGAGCGTCGACAGGACATGCTCGTCACGCGGAGCAGGTCCACGTGGCGGCGGCGAACGAGTATGAGCACGTCACCAGCCTAGATGACGGTCGGACCGGCGGGGAGACCCGGGGGTGGGGTATTGTCATGTGCGCAGCAATTGGCTGAACCGGGCCGCCCGGAGCCGCCCCGGAACCCGTCCTTCCGGGGCGGCCGCCCGGTCAGCCCAGGCGCGCGGCGTACGCCTCGATGGCGTCCCGCTGGTACTCGGCGAGGCCCGGCGCGATCGCGTCGTAGGCGGCCCGCCACTCCTCGTGGGCCACGCACGCGCGGCCCATCGCCCGGAACCCCTCGGCGCCGACCGGCCGGAACGCGGTGATCGACCGGTACTGCCCGTCGACCTCGGCCTGCACGGCGTCGTCGTCGACGGGCGCGCCGGCGGCCATCAGCTCGGCCAGCCGGATCATCAGCGCGGTGCGCTCGCGCTGCCCGGCCTCGACCTCGGCCGCGGTCATCGTGGCGACGACCTGCCCGACCTCCTCGGCCAGCTCGGGCCACTCGCGCAGGTTCTGCTCGTACCGGTCGGGCTGGATGCCCTCGAAGAGGTTCTCCGGTCGGTTGATGCGGGTCATGGGCGTGCCGTCCTTCCTGGACTCTTCCAGTTCGGTGATCGTGCGGGAGACGGTGACGGCCAGTGTGGCGAGCCGGTCGCGCTCGGCGAGCAGCCGCCGGTGGTGGCCGCGCAGGGCCTCCAGCTCGTCCACCTGGGCGGCCAGGATCCGGCCGATCTCGGACAGGCCCACCCCCAGCGCCCGGAGCACCAGGATCTGCTGCAACCGCAGCAACTGGCCCTCCTCGTAGTAGCGGTGGCCGTTCGAGCCGATCCGGGCGGGCGGCAGCAGTCCGATGTCGTCGTAGTGCCGGAGGGTCCGGGCGGTCACGCCGGACATCCGGCCCACCTCCGCGATCGGCCAGGCCATCATCGTCTCCTCTCACGGGGGCCGGCCGTTCCGGCCCCGGACACGACGGTAGGAGCTGCCGTTGCGGCAACTTCAAGCCCCGGGGCACGGTTCCTTCGGCGGGCCCGGCGGCGTGGCCGGGCACGTCCCCGTCGGTCGGCCCGGCGGCGTGGCCGGCGCGGTCCGCCGGCGCTGCCCGGGGGCCGGCGGGCGGTCAGTCCTCCGTACGGGCCCCGGCGTCGCCGGCGGGGCGGCCGGCGTGCGGGAAGGGGCACCCGCCGGACGACCGGCCGGGCGCCTCCTCGAAGGTGCCGAGCTCGCTGATCCGGTAGCCGCCGGGGTAGCCGCGGACCTGGCGGCCGTCGCGGGCGAGGAAGGGCTTGCGGCGGGGCGGGAGGAGGCGGACGAAGCGGCCGCGCAGCCACATCCCGGTGCGGACGGCGCGCCGCAGGGCGGCCGGCGGGGCCGGGTAGCCGAAGGCCTCGCGCAGCGGGTCGTCCAGCAGGCAGACCGAGGAGGTGCGCATCGAGGGGCGCACCGGGGCGGGGTACCAGGAGGCCATCAGGCCGAGGGTGGCGTCGGAGACGTCCCGGCCGCCCTGGTCGTAGCCGAAGTGGGCGCGCTCGTAGTCGTCGAGGAGCCGCTCGAACTCCGGGTAGGTCTCCGGGATGCCGCTCAGGCCCATGTGGCGGCCGAGCTCGCGGTAGTAGTTGGTGGTGGCCCGGATCTCGTGCGGCGAGTACGGACGCCAGCCGTAGTCGTCCAGCCAGCGCTTGGGGACCACGACGAAGGTGGCGAGCACGTACAGGAAGTCGTCGTTGGAGATGTCGTAGCGGCGGTGCATCTGGTTCATCCGCCGGATCGCCTCGCGCCCCTGCTCCGAGGCGAAGCCGTGCTCGATCACGGCCTCCAGGATCAGCACGGTGTCGTCGTACCGCTTCTGCGTCCGCCGGGTGAACTCGCCGGTCTGCGCCAGCAGCCGGCCGATGCCGGGCACGGCGTAGGTGCGGTAGAGCGCGAAGCCGAGCGACTGGGTGGTGTCCCAGGGGAACTCGTACCAGCTGCTGATCCGGTAGATCTCGGTGAACTCGGTCTCCGGATCCATGCGCTGAATCTTCTTCAGCCAGTCGTATCGCTGCACCCGGCTGACCCTAGGGCGCTGGTCAGCGGCCGGTCAATGGCGGCCGGGGCGCCGGCCGGGCGCCACCCCCGGGTCAGCGGGCGGGCGTGGCGAGGCCGGTCTCGTAGGCGGTGATGCGAGTCTTCCCGACCTCCGAGCGCTGGTCCGCCGACGTCAACCACCTGATGGTGTCCTCCGCCTGGAAGCGCCTGGTGCAGCACTGGTCGCCGCCGCCCGGCAGCGGATTCGACTACGCCACCGTGCCCGGCTCCTGGGCGGTGCTCGCGTTCTGGCCGTCGGCGGCCGTGGCCCTCGCCCTGCTGGTGGTCCGGCGCCGCGACGTCTGAGGCCGGTGGAGCGGGTGATGCGGGGTCACGCCTGGCGGGTGCCCGTGGTGTCCGTGGTGCGCCCGGTGGTGACGAATTGCGGGAGGTCCGTCGCCGTGGGTAACTCGTCTCATGATCAGACAAAGCGTGCGTGCGCTCTGCGCCGCCTCCGTCGCGCTCGCCCCGCTCGTGCTGTGCGCGACGCCCGCCCACGCGGTGTCCTCGTGCACGGTCAACGGGATCCCCGCCTCCGGCCCGGTCGTCTCGGGCACGCCCGGCAGGGACGTCATCCGCTGCGCCTACGTCGGCGCCGGCGACACGGTCAGCGGCCTCGGCGGCAACGACGACATCGTGGTCACCGGCCCCATGGCGGGGACCGTCGACGGCGGCCCGGGCAGCGACCGCATCTCCACCGCCGGCGTCTCCGGCACGGTCCTCGGCGCGGACGGCTCCGACTTCCTCCTGGTGAACGGCACCGTGGCCTCCACCGGCGTCGTCGACGGCGGGGCGGGCAACGACTACCTGCGGACCGGCTTCGACAACGGGCTCGTGGACGGCGGCACCGGGCTCGACGGCTGTCACGTGAGCGGCGGGAACGCCCCGGTCCACTGCGAGGCCTGACCGTTCATCCGACGTCACGGCTCCCGGGCGCACCGGGCGGTGGCCCGGCCGGCCCCGCTGATCAGGCCGTCGCCGGTGATCAGGCCGCCGCCGGGGCCCCCGTCGCGGGCTCCCCGACCGGCAGCAGGCCGCGCTCGCCGAAGACCTTCTTGGCGACGAAGGTGGCGTTCAGCGCCTTGGGGAAACCGCAGTAGACGGCCGAGTGCAGCAGGGCCTCGACGATCTCCTCGGGGCTGAGGCCGACGTTGAGCGCGGCGTTGACGTGGACCTCCAGCTGGGGCTCGCAGCCGCCCAGCGCGGTGAGCATGCCCAGGGTGACCAGCTGCCGGTCCCGCGGCGGCAGGCCGGGGCGGCTGTAGACCTCGCCGAAGCCCCAGGCGACGACCTGGTGGGCGAGCTCGGGGCTGACGTCGGCGAGCGCGTCCACCACCCGCTGCCCGCCCTCGCCGTCGACGCGGGTGAGCATCTCCATGCCCCGGTCGAACCGGTCCTGGCGGGTCTCGGCGGCGCTGGTCCCGGCGGCGGTGGCGGTGTTCGTGGCGGTGTTCGTGGCGGTGGTCATGGTGATGCTCATGGGGGCCCCGTTCTCGGTCTGTGCGTCCTCCGGCCGGGTGGCCGTCGGTCATGGCATGACCGTAGAACTTCGAGTGCACTCGAACTCAAGCCGGTTTCGCGCGGGCCGGCTGCGCGCCCGGCCCGACCGGCACGCCCCTAGGGGAGTGCCTCAGCCGAGCCGGCGCCACCAGGGCTGTCGCGGCGCGGGCTGCGGGGCCTCCGGCACGACCGGGACGAACCGGCTCTCGATCGGATCGTCCCACTCGACCAGCGCGGCCGGGAACCAGGTGACCGGCTTGGTGTCGTCCCGCGCGTTCGCCCAGGCGGCGACGCGTTCGGCGGCGTCCCGGCCGGGGAGCAGGCCGCGTTCGTCGGTGTCCACGCCGAGGTCGCGCACGGCGTCGCGGTGCAGGTCGTTGCAGAGCCAGCTGTGCAGCATGCCGTAGTCGTAGCCGAGCACCTCCCAGCCGAGCTCGCGCCCGCCCCCGGCCACCTCCGGGCCGGGCCCGGGGTCGCTCCCGGCCGCGCCGTCGAGGCGGGCGAGCAGCACCGGCTCGTACGTCGCGGCCGCGCGGATGTCGGCGACGAAGCCGGCGACGTGGCCGGCGGGCACCAGCAGCGCGTACAGCCGCGCGTTCCCGGGCACCCGGAGCGGCGCGCAGGCCGCCAGGGCCTCCGGTGCGGTGTCGAACCAGCAGCC
The DNA here is from genome assembly GCF_040643935.1 of Kitasatospora sp. NPDC047058. NCBI lineage: Bacteria > Bacillati > Actinomycetota > Actinomycetes > Kitasatosporales > Streptomycetaceae > Kitasatospora > Kitasatospora sp. NPDC047058. Next base: position 6,912 of record NZ_JBEYVJ010000262.1, read on the forward strand.
GTCCTCCGGCAGCCGGTCGATCAGGCAGTCGGACGCCGTGGTCAGCCGCTCCGCCCGGGGCAGGCCCGGGCCGCGCACGGACTCGGGCACCGCCACGAAGTAGCCGGCGAGCACCGGCGTCCCGCCCTCGGACGGCGCGGGGACCGCCGGCCCCGCGGGCGGTGGCACGGGCGTGCCGCGCCGGGGCGGCGCCAGCACCGGCAGCGACTCGTCCGCGCGCGGCGGGCGGCGCTCGGCGAGCTGGAAGAGGTAGCCGCGCAGGTACTCCTCCAGCCCGTGGTCGAGGTGGGCGATGTAGTCGCGCAGGCCCTGGGCGGCGTCCCGGTAGTGCTCGCGGTACTCGCCGCGGGCGCGCGACCAGCGGTCGGACACCCCGACGGCCCACTCGCGCAGCCGCCCGCGCTCCTGCCACCACTCGCGCACCGCCGGGACGGTCCAGTGGTCGTCGCCGTCCATCGCGAAGCCGCCGTGGCCGAAGAAGCAGCCGCTCAGCAGGTCGTGGGTCTGCCCGGGTCCGGTCGGCTGGCGGTAGACGAACTCCCGTCCGTCCAGCGGCCCGTGGTCGTCGTCGTAGGCGATGTGGAAGGGCGCGTCGTGACGGCCCATCTGCATGCTGTCGGTGTCCGCGCCGTAGAACGGCCCGGGGACGTTGCGCCAGTTGCGGTCCGCCCAGAGCCCGCCGAACTGGTCCAGGTGCGGCTGCTCGGCGAGCAGCCGCCGGGCGGTGGGCAGCGGGTCCCAGTAACCGCCGGGCCCGTCGTGGTGGCGGTCGTCCACGGGCGGACTCCGATCTGTGGTGCCGTGCGCAAACGGCCAGTGAACCAGAGCCGCCACCCCGCCCCCGCACCAGGCTCGCCCCCGGCTGCCCGGCCACCCGGGCTGCCGGGGCAACGGAGCGTGACCGGTGGGGTGGGGGATTCGGACTTGAATCTTTGCGAACGAATGTTCGATCCTGAGGTGTGCCTGTTTTCGAACCCGTATTCGAACCCATCGCCGGGCGGCAGCCGCTCCGGCCGGTGGTGACGGCGGCTGCCCTGGGGGACGGGGCCGGGCGCCGGGGGCTGCTGCCGGTGCTGCCGGCGTTGCGGGCGGTGCTGCCGGAGGGCGGCCTGCGCCGGGGGACGGCGGTGTCGGTCGGCGGCGGGGACCTCGGGCTGCTGCTGGCCCTGGCCGCCGGGGTGCGGGAGTCGGACGGCGGGTGGGCGGCGGCGGTCGGGTTGCCGGAGCTGGGGCTGGCCGCGGCCGCCGGGTACGGGCTGGACCTGCGGCGGCTGCTGGTCGCGGACGACCCCGGGCCGCACTGGGGCGAGGTGGTGTCGGTGCTGGCCGGGGCGGTCGAGCTGATCATGCTGCGCCCGGACGGGCCGGTGGCGCCGAAGCCGGCCGCCCGGCTGGCGGCCGTGCTGCGGCGCAGCGGCTGCGTGCTGCTGGTGGCCGGGCCGTGGCCCGGGGCGGAGTTGCGGCTGGGGGTGCGGTCCGGGCGGTGGTTCGGGCTGGGGGACGGGCACGGGCAGCTCACCGGGCGGCAGGTGGAGGTGGTGGCCGAGGGCCGCGGTTCGGCGGCGCGCGGGCGCACCGCCCGGCTCTGGCTGCCGGACGAGCACGGCGCGGTGCGGGCGGTGGCCGAGGCCGCCGGGACGACCGGGGTGGGGGAGGACGTGACGTCGGGGGCCGCCGGGGCGGGTCTCGATCGCATGGCGGTGGTGTGAGATGACCGACGGCGGAGCGGCCGGAACGCCGCGGGTGCTGGTGGTCTGGTGCCCGGACTGGCCGGTGCTGGCCGTCGCGGCGCCCTCCGACGGTGACGGCGCCCCGGTGGCGGTGGTGGCCGGCGGGCGGATCCTGGCGTGTTCGGAGACCGCCCGGGCGGCCGGGGTGCGGCAGGGGCAGCGGCTCAAGCTGGCCCAGCGGCTCTGCCCGGCCCTGGAGCTGCGGGACCGTGACCCGGAGGCGGAGACCCGGCGGTTCGAACCGGTGGTCGCGGCGGTGGAGGCGTTCACGCCGCGGGTGGAGGTGCTGCGCCCGGGCCTGTGCGCGATCCCGGTGAAGGGGCCGGCCCGGTACTTCGGCGGCGAGGAGGCTCTGGCGGCCGGGGTGCAGGGCGCGGTGGCGGCCGCCCTGGCCCGCCCGGCGGCCGGGGACGGCCGGCCGGGGCCTGCCCGGACGGACGCCGGGCCGCAGGAGCACCCGGCCGACGCCGAGCCGGCGGACGGGCCGGGCACGGTCACCCCGCTGCACCCCGCGGACGCCGACCGGGCCCGCACCCGCCGCCGGACCGCGACCGTGGACGAGCTGTTCGACGCCGCCCCGGCGGCCCGGGACGGTGCGCGCGGCGGGTTCGCCCGCCCCCCGGCGTACCCGCTGGACGCCCGTCCGGAGACGACCGTCCCGGCGGCCGCGCCCGCACCACCCGCCCCGGCCGCCCACGCCCACGGCACCGTGCCCGACAGCACCGTGTCCCACAGCACGGTGCCCCACGGCCGGGTCGGTGTCGCCGACGGCCTGTTCGCCGCCGTGCTGGCCGCGCGGGCTGGGGTGCTGGTGCCGGCCGGGCGGACGGCGGAGTTCCTCGCGCCCTACCCGGTGGCCGCGCTCGGCGACGAGGCCCTGGCGGAGCTGCTGGACCGGCTCGGCCTGCCCACCGTCGGGGCGTTCGCCGCACTGCCCGCCGAGTCCGTCGCGGACCGTTTCGGCCCGTCCGGCACCACCGCCCACCGGCTGGCCCGGGGCCTGCAGCCGCGCCCGCTGGTGCCGCGGACGGAGGGGCCGGACCTCTCCGTGGAGCAGCGCTTCGACCCGCCCGAGCCGCTCGCCGAGCCGCTGGTGTTCGTCGCCCGCACCCTGGCCGAGCGGCTGCACCAGCGGCTGGCCGGGGCGGGGCTGACCTGCCAGCGGGTCGCCGTCGAGGTGTCCTGTGCGGACGGGCGGACCGTCTCGCGGCTCTGGCGGCACGAGGGCCGGCTGTCGGCGACGGCGCTGGCCGAACGCGTCCGCTGGCAGCTCCAGGCCTGGCAGGGCGCGGGCACCTTCCACCCCGCCGGCGGGCCGGGCACGAGCACCCCCGGCGCGACGGAGGGTCCGGCGGACGGCCCGGCGGCCGGTACGGCGGACGCGGCCGACGCCGGCTTCACCGCCCTGCGCCTCGTCCCCGACGACCTCACCCCCGACCAGGGCCGCCAGCTCGCCCTCTGGGGCCAGGCGGTGGCGGACGACCGGGTGGAGCGCGCGGTGGCCCGGGTGCAGGCGGTGCTCGGGCATGCCGGGCTGCGCCGGATCGAGCCGGCCGGCGGGCGGGGGCCGGCCGAGCAGGCGGTCCGGGTGCCCTGGGGCGAGCCGTACGACCCGGCGGCGCCGGCCGACGCGCCGTGGCCGGGCCGGCTGCGGGACGTCTGGCCGGCCGTGGTGCACCGCGCCCCGGGGGCGGTCGATCGCGGCGCCGCCCAGCTCGCGCAGGGAGTGGGTGGCGTTGGG